>NZ_JAKUGE010000136.1:0-201 GCF_022663795.1 Bacillus cereus group sp. BfR-BA-01349 | reverse complement strand
CACGGGACCATTTGGTTGCGGGGACAGGATTTGAACCTGCGACCTTCGGGTTATGAGCCCGACGAGCTACCGTGCTGCTCCACCCCGCGATGATAAAATATTCATTTTAGAAAAAATGGAGGAGGTAGAGGGATTCGAACCCCCGCGCGACTCTCGCCGCCTGTCGGTTTTCAAGACCGATCCCTTCAGCCGAACTTGGGT
>NZ_JAKUGE010000135.1:0-202 GCF_022663795.1 Bacillus cereus group sp. BfR-BA-01349 | reverse complement strand
AATGGTGGAGGGGGGCAGATTCGAACTGCCGAACCCGAAGGAGCGGATTTACAGTCCGCCGCGTTTAGCCACTTCGCTACCCCTCCGACATTTTAAATATATATGGTGGAGGATGACGGGATCGAACCGCCGACCCCCTGCTTGTAAGGCAGGTGCTCTCCCAGCTGAGCTAATCCTCCAAAAGTGGTGACCCGTACGGGAT
>NZ_JAKUGE010000134.1:0-211 GCF_022663795.1 Bacillus cereus group sp. BfR-BA-01349 | reverse complement strand
GCCTTCGCCACTGGTGTTCCTCCATATCTCTACGCATTTCACCGCTACACATGGAATTCCACTTTCCTCTTCTGCACTCAAGTCTCCCAGTTTCCAATGACCCTCCACGGTTGAGCCGTGGGCTTTCACATCAGACTTAAGAAACCACCTGCGCGCGCTTTACGCCCAATAATTCCGGATAACGCTTGCCACCTACGTATTACCGCGGCTG
>NZ_JAKUGE010000133.1:0-213 GCF_022663795.1 Bacillus cereus group sp. BfR-BA-01349 | reverse complement strand
TGATTACAAGTCAGTTGCTCTACCAATTGAGCTAAGTCGGCTAAATGGTGGAGGATGACGGGATCGAACCGCCGACCCCCTGCTTGTAAGGCAGGTGCTCTCCCAGCTGAGCTAATCCTCCATTTGCCTGGCAACGTCCTACTCTCACAGGGACAAGGTCCCAACTACCATCGGCGCTAGAGAGCTTAACTTCCGTGTTCGGTATGGGAACGG
>NZ_JAKUGE010000132.1:0-222 GCF_022663795.1 Bacillus cereus group sp. BfR-BA-01349 | reverse complement strand
TTTACGATTTAGGTAGTGATACGTGGAAACCAGATGATGGGCATGTGATTATTATTTTAAACCATAATGATCAGAAATATATTATAGACGGGGGATTTGCCTCACATCTTCCTTTGTATCCAGTCCCATTTAGCGGGGAAGTCATTTCATCTCAAACAGGGAAATATCGTATTCGTAAGCAAAATACTGACAAAGGAACCTATCTACTAGAAATGAAGAAAG
>NZ_JAKUGE010000131.1:0-230 GCF_022663795.1 Bacillus cereus group sp. BfR-BA-01349 | reverse complement strand
ACAAGGTCCCAACTACCATCGGCGCTAGAGAGCTTAACTTCCGTGTTCGGTATGGGAACGGGTGTGACCTCTCTGCCATCATTACCAGACTTTTATCATTATAAACATTTCTTTCGAAATGTCAAGAAGAAATTTCAATGCATATTCCTTCAAAACTAGATAACATTGCTACATATTATATGGTTAAGTCCTCGATCTATTAGTATTCGTCAGCTCCACATGTCACCATG
>NZ_JAKUGE010000130.1:0-244 GCF_022663795.1 Bacillus cereus group sp. BfR-BA-01349 | reverse complement strand
CTAATGGCTCGTAAATGGCTGGGCTAGCTGGATTCGAACCAGCGCATGACGGAGTCAAAGTCCGTTGCCTTACCGCTTGGCTATAGCCCATTAATATTTACTAGTATGGTTATCTTTTCAAAAAAATAAACCCTCTCAGGTTATTTTAAAGAAAATGGTGGAGGGGGGCAGATTCGAACTGCCGAACCCGAAGGAGCGGATTTACAGTCCGCCGCGTTTAGCCACTTCGCTACCCCTCCGACAT
>NZ_JAKUGE010000129.1:0-248 GCF_022663795.1 Bacillus cereus group sp. BfR-BA-01349 | reverse complement strand
GCGCTAGAGAGCTTAACTTCCGTGTTCGGTATGGGAACGGGTGTGACCTCTCTGCCATCATTACCAGACTGTATTCATTTAAGACAAGAATCATTTTAACTTATTTAACTTTTAAAGTCAACAAGTTTTTTATATTCTTTCAAAACTAGATAACATTGCTTCATATTATATGGTTAAGTCCTCGATCTATTAGTATTCGTCAGCTCCACATGTCACCATGCTTCCACCTCGAACCTATCAACCTGATC
>NZ_JAKUGE010000128.1:0-251 GCF_022663795.1 Bacillus cereus group sp. BfR-BA-01349 | reverse complement strand
GACAAGGTCCCAACTACCATCGGCGCTAGAGAGCTTAACTTCCGTGTTCGGTATGGGAACGGGTGTGACCTCTCTGCCATCATTACCAGACATTATTCTTTTGAGACAATCATTATTATAACTTATTTACTTTAAAAGTCAACAAGTTTTTTATGTTCTCTCAAAACTAGATAACATTGCTACATATTATATGGTTAAGTCCTCGATCTATTAGTATTCGTCAGCTCCACATGTCACCATGCTTCCACCTC
>NZ_JAKUGE010000127.1:0-350 GCF_022663795.1 Bacillus cereus group sp. BfR-BA-01349 | reverse complement strand
CGCCCTCGGCACCATATGCGCCCGTAGCTCAATTGGATAGAGCGTTTGACTACGGATCAAGAGGTTAGGGGTTCGACTCCTCTCGGGCGCGTTTTCTTTCGGGAAGTGGCTCAGCTTGGTAGAGCACCTGGTTTGGGACCAGGGGGTCGCAGGTTCAAATCCTGTCTTCCCGATACTTGTTTGGGGCCTTAGCTCAGCTGGGAGAGCGCCTGCCTTGCACGCAGGAGGTCAGCGGTTCGATCCCGCTAGGCTCCACCATTAGTTCTTTGAAAACTGAACGAAACAAACAACGTGAAACGTCAATTTTTATTTTAGATGCTAGACAAACTAACTTTATTGGAGAGTTTGAT
>NZ_JAKUGE010000126.1:0-351 GCF_022663795.1 Bacillus cereus group sp. BfR-BA-01349 | reverse complement strand
CGTATACTTGGAGACAAGTACGTACGGTTCGGGGGGGAGTACATGGAAACCTATCATAGAAATATGATAAGGCGCTGGGTACTTACCCTACTTGGAGCAAGGTGGTATTTTACTTGTGAATACTGCAAAAGGGGAATTAGCAGAACTTTCTAATGTATTAGGGAAATTCGTTCTACTTAGTATGCAGAATGCCGTATTTCGTAGAGAACCAAACGTCTCGCCTTACCATCATATTATTGCGGATGAGTTCCCAGATTTTGGTACGCCAAGTTCTCCTATAAACGTAGCGGCGTGAAATGGAGGGGCTGACTCTTACACAGCCTAACTATTTGTTCGAATTTTATGGGTGAA
>NZ_JAKUGE010000125.1:0-365 GCF_022663795.1 Bacillus cereus group sp. BfR-BA-01349 | reverse complement strand
CACCCGTTCCCATACCGAACACGGAAGTTAAGCTCTCTAGCGCCGATGGTAGTTGGGACCTTGTCCCTGTGAGAGTAGGACGTTGCCAGGCTAATATTATTCCGCAGTAGCTCAGTGGTAGAGCTATCGGCTGTTAACCGATCGGTCGTAGGTTCGAGTCCTACCTGCGGAGCCATTATGCTTCCATAGCTCAGCTGGTAGAGCACTTCCATGGTAAGGAAGAGGTCACCGGTTCAAGCCCGGTTGGAAGCTTGGGAATAGGTTTAAAACTTTTTTGGCCCGTTGGTCAAGTGGTTAAGACACCGCCCTTTCACGGCGGTAACACGGGTTCGAATCCCGTACGGGTCACCACTTTTGGAGGATTA
>NZ_JAKUGE010000124.1:0-378 GCF_022663795.1 Bacillus cereus group sp. BfR-BA-01349 | reverse complement strand
TCCTCCACCATTTAGCCGACTTAGCTCAATTGGTAGAGCAACTGACTTGTAATCAGTAGGTTGGGGGTTCAAGTCCTCTAGTCGGCACCAGAAATCATGGCGGTTGTGGCGAAGTGGTTAACGCACCGGATTGTGGCTCCGGCATTCGTGGGTTCGATTCCCATCAGTCGCCCCATTTTTCTTAAATAAATTAATATGCGGGTGTGGCGGAATTGGCAGACGCACCAGACTTAGGATCTGGCGCCTTTGGCGTGGGGGTTCGACTCCCTTCACCCGCACTTTTAATTAAATAACTCATACATGTCTTGCGGAAGTAGTTCAGTGGTAGAATACAACCTTGCCAAGGTTGGGGTCGCGGGTTCGAATCCCGTCTTCCGC
>NZ_JAKUGE010000123.1:0-396 GCF_022663795.1 Bacillus cereus group sp. BfR-BA-01349 | reverse complement strand
GCAATGGAGGGACGCAGAAGGATAGAAGAAGCGTGCGATTGGTTGTGCACGTCCAAGCAGTTAGGCTGATAAGTAGGCAAATCCGCTTATCATAAAGGCTGAGCTGTGATGGGGAAGCTCCTTATGGAGCGAAGTCTTTGATTCCCCGCTGCCAAGAAAAGCTTCTAGCGAGATAAAAGGTGCCTGTACCGCAAACCGACACAGGTAGGCGAGGAGAGAATCCTAAGGTGTGCGAGAGAACTCTGGTTAAGGAACTCGGCAAAATGACCCCGTAACTTCGGGAGAAGGGGTGCTTTCTTAACGGAAAGCCGCAGTGAATAGGCCCAAGCGACTGTTTAGCAAAAACACAGCTCTCTGCGAAGCCGTAAGGCGAAGTATAGGGGGTGACACCTGCCC
>NZ_JAKUGE010000122.1:0-423 GCF_022663795.1 Bacillus cereus group sp. BfR-BA-01349 | reverse complement strand
TCTTTCTAAAATTTTATTGAGATATCTGTTCGGAATAATATCAAATACTTCGGTAAGAATTTGATGATACTCTTCTTCGGTTATAGCTTGTTTTCTTTTTTTACCTTTTTTTGTTTCTGTAAAACTTTGTTTAGTAAGTGAAATGTGCCCATCTTCAATTAATTTACAAATAATATATCCTTTATTAAAAGGAGATTCTGGGTGCTCTACAATGATATTTTGTATGAGATTTACTTTATTTATATCTATTTCATCTAATGTAAATGCATATCCAATGCGCCATGTATTTGTCGGTTCAGAATCAAGGAATTGAGCGCTCTCTCCGTTTTCCCCTTTCTTCATTTCTAGTAGATAGGTTCCTTTGTCAGTATTTTGCTTACGAATACGATATTTCCCTGTTTGAGATGAAATGACTTCCCCGCT
>NZ_JAKUGE010000121.1:0-456 GCF_022663795.1 Bacillus cereus group sp. BfR-BA-01349 | reverse complement strand
GCTTTTATTAACGGGAAGTGGCTCAGCTTGGTAGAGCACCTGGTTTGGGACCAGGGGGTCGCAGGTTCAAATCCTGTCTTCCCGATATTCCTAAAAAACATGGGGCCTTAGCTCAGCTGGGAGGGCGCCTGCCTTGCACGCAGGAGGTCAGCGGTTCGATCCCGCTAGGCTCCACTTATATTAATATTATTTATGGCGGTGTAGCTCAGCTGGCTAGAGCGTACGGTTCATACCCGTGAGGTCGGGGGTTCGATCCCCTCCGCCGCTACCATAAAGGACCTTTAGCTCAGCTGGTTAGAGCAGACGGCTCATAACCGTCCGGTCGTAGGTTCGAGTCCTACAAGGTCCACCATTAGACGTATATATCTCGGAGGTATACCCAAGTTCGGCTGAAGGGATCGGTCTTGAAAACCGACAGGCGGCGAGAGTCGCGCGGGGGTTCGAATCCCTCTACCT
>NZ_JAKUGE010000120.1:0-478 GCF_022663795.1 Bacillus cereus group sp. BfR-BA-01349 | reverse complement strand
TACTTTTATAAAATCTATAAAAGATAATAAAAAATTATATAAAAAAACCACATTTTGTTTGAAAATATCCCTTAAGTTGATGGATGTGTGGCGGTACCCCTCTTCAGGTGAAGCGCCTTAGATCATCTTTCCCTTATTTTCAAAAGGACCTGCTCAATTAATTTTTAAAAACATAAGGTAAAGTGAACCCATTAAAATCCATGGAATGAACCCTAGTTTTACCCTCTAATCTAAAGGAGGCACTATTGTTATGGGATATGGTGGTAGTTGCGACGAAGGCTGCGGTTTCGCTGGAGGATTCGCTTTATTAGTTGTATTGTTTATTTTATTAATCATTATCGGATGCAGTTGTTTCTGCTAAAAACTATTGGAAAAGGCACCCTTATATATGAAGTGCACCCCAATTGTTAGACACATAACTAACAATTGGAGGTGCATTTTTTATGGCTAAATTTTCTTCAAAAGATAAAATAAAAGC
>NZ_JAKUGE010000119.1:0-510 GCF_022663795.1 Bacillus cereus group sp. BfR-BA-01349 | reverse complement strand
CCCGAAGCATATCGGCGTTAGTCCCGTCCTTCATCGACTCCTAGTGTCAAGGCATCCACCGTGCGCCCTTTCTAACTTAACCAAACTAAAATTAAAAAATATGAGCTACACTGTTATCTAGTTTTCAAAGAACATACCATTTGCTATTTAAAATAGCTTTTTGGTGGAGCCTAGCGGGATCGAACCGCTGACCTCCTGCGTGCAAGGCAGGCGCTCTCCCAGCTGAGCTAAGGCCCCAAAATGTATGGTGGGCCTAAATGGACTCGAACCATCGACCTCACGCTTATCAGGCGTGCGCTCTAACCAGCTGAGCTATAGGCCCATACAAATTGCAGGATTTATTTATATCATATCCTCATTTAAGAGTCAATACTGAATTGAACTCTCAAAACTAAACGAAAACGAAACACGGAAACTTATATTGATAAGCAGCGCTTATCAATTCTCCATAGAAAGGAGGTGATCCAGCCGCACCTTCCGATACGGCTACCTTGTTACGACTTCACCCCA
>NZ_JAKUGE010000117.1:0-602 GCF_022663795.1 Bacillus cereus group sp. BfR-BA-01349 | reverse complement strand
CCGTTCCCATACCGAACACGGAAGTTAAGCTCTCTAGCGCCGATGGTAGTTGGGACCTTGTCCCTGTGAGAGTAGGACGTTGCCAGGCAATCCGGAGGATTAGCTCAGCTGGGAGAGCACCTACCTTACAAGCAGGGGGTCGGCGGTTCGATCCCGTCATCCTCCACCATTTAGCCGACTTAGCTCAATTGGTAGAGCAACTGACTTGTAATCAGTAGGTTGGGGGTTCAAGTCCTCTAGTCGGCACCAGTTTTTATTGTAAGAGCCATTAGCTCAGTTGGTAGAGCAACTGACTTTTAATCAGAGGGTCGAAGGTTCGAGTCCTTCATGGCTCACCATTTTAATTAATATGCGGGTGTGGCGGAATTGGCAGACGCACTAGACTTAGGATCTAGCGCCTTTGGCGTGGGGGTTCGACTCCCTTCACCCGCACTTTTAATAAAATATCTCAAACATGTCTTGCGGAAGTAGTTCAGTGATAGAATACAACCTTGCCAAGGTTGGGGTCGCAGGTTCGAATCCCGTCTTCCGCTCCAATTTTCAATATGACATGCCGGGGTGGCGGAACAGGCAGACGCACAGGACTTAAAATCCTGCGGTGG
>NZ_JAKUGE010000116.1:0-645 GCF_022663795.1 Bacillus cereus group sp. BfR-BA-01349 | reverse complement strand
TTTTAGATGCTAGACAAACTAACTTTATTGGAGAGTTTGATCCTGGCTCAGGATGAACGCTGGCGGCGTGCCTAATACATGCAAGTCGAGCGAATGGATTAAGAGCTTGCTCTTATGAAGTTAGCGGCGGACGGGTGAGTAACACGTGGGTAACCTGCCCATAAGACTGGGATAACTCCGGGAAACCGGGGCTAATACCGGATAATATTTTGAACTGCATGGTTCGAAATTGAAAGGCGGCTTCGGCTGTCACTTATGGATGGACCCGCGTCGCATTAGCTAGTTGGTGAGGTAACGGCTCACCAAGGCAACGATGCGTAGCCGACCTGAGAGGGTGATCGGCCACACTGGGACTGAGACACGGCCCAGACTCCTACGGGAGGCAGCAGTAGGGAATCTTCCGCAATGGACGAAAGTCTGACGGAGCAACGCCGCGTGAGTGATGAAGGCTTTCGGGTCGTAAAACTCTGTTGTTAGGGAAGAACAAGTGCTAGTTGAATAAGCTGGCACCTTGACGGTACCTAACCAGAAAGCCACGGCTAACTACGTGCCAGCAGCCGCGGTAATACGTAGGTGGCAAGCGTTATCCGGAATTATTGGGCGTAAAGCGCGCGCAGGTGGTTTCTTAAGTCTGATGTGAAAGCC
>NZ_JAKUGE010000115.1:0-670 GCF_022663795.1 Bacillus cereus group sp. BfR-BA-01349 | reverse complement strand
CCCGAAGCATATCGGCGTTAGTCCCGTCCTTCATCGACTCCTAGTGTCAAGGCATCCACCGTGCGCCCTTTCTAACTTAACCAAACTAAAAATTAAAAAATATGAGCTACACTGTTATCTAGTTTTCAAAGAACATACATTTATATATGAGAGATAGTTCTCTCAAAACTGAACAAAACGAAACACGGAAACTTTATTGATAAGCAGCGCTTATCAATTCTCCATAGAAAGGAGGTGATCCAGCCGCACCTTCCGATACGGCTACCTTGTTACGACTTCACCCCAATCATCTGTCCCACCTTAGGCGGCTGGCTCCAAAAAGGTTACCCCACCGACTTCGGGTGTTACAAACTCTCGTGGTGTGACGGGCGGTGTGTACAAGGCCCGGGAACGTATTCACCGCGGCATGCTGATCCGCGATTACTAGCGATTCCAGCTTCATGTAGGCGAGTTGCAGCCTACAATCCGAACTGAGAACGGTTTTATGAGATTAGCTCCACCTCGCGGTCTTGCAGCTCTTTGTACCGTCCATTGTAGCACGTGTGTAGCCCAGGTCATAAGGGGCATGATGATTTGACGTCATCCCCACCTTCCTCCGGTTTGTCACCGGCAGTCACCTTAGAGTGCCCAACTTAATGATGGCAACTAAGATCAAGGGTTGCGCTCGTTG
>NZ_JAKUGE010000114.1:0-1160 GCF_022663795.1 Bacillus cereus group sp. BfR-BA-01349 | reverse complement strand
AAGCCGCAGTGAATAGGCCCAAGCGACTGTTTAGCAAAAACACAGCTCTCTGCGAAGCCGTAAGGCGAAGTATAGGGGGTGACACCTGCCCGGTGCTGGAAGGTTAAGGAGAGGGGTTAGCGTAAGCGAAGCTCTGAACTGAAGCCCCAGTAAACGGCGGCCGTAACTATAACGGTCCTAAGGTAGCGAAATTCCTTGTCGGGTAAGTTCCGACCCGCACGAAAGGTGTAACGATTTGGGCACTGTCTCAACCAGAGACTCGGTGAAATTATAGTACCTGTGAAGATGCAGGTTACCCGCGACAGGACGGAAAGACCCCGTGGAGCTTTACTGTAGCCTGATATTGAATTTTGGTACAGTTTGTACAGGATAGGCGGGAGCCATTGAAACCGGAGCGCTAGCTTCGGTGGAGGCGCTGGTGGGATACCGCCCTGACTGTATTGAAATTCTAACCTACGGGTCTTATCGACCCGGGAGACAGTGTCAGGTGGGCAGTTTGACTGGGGCGGTCGCCTCCTAAAGTGTAACGGAGGCGCCCAAAGGTTCCCTCAGAATGGTTGGAAATCATTCGTAGAGTGCAAAGGCATAAGGGAGCTTGACTGCGAGACCTACAAGTCGAGCAGGGACGAAAGTCGGGCTTAGTGATCCGGTGGTTCCGCATGGAAGGGCCATCGCTCAACGGATAAAAGCTACCCCGGGGATAACAGGCTTATCTCCCCCAAGAGTCCACATCGACGGGGAGGTTTGGCACCTCGATGTCGGCTCATCGCATCCTGGGGCTGTAGTCGGTCCCAAGGGTTGGGCTGTTCGCCCATTAAAGCGGTACGCGAGCTGGGTTCAGAACGTCGTGAGACAGTTCGGTCCCTATCCGTCGTGGGCGTAGGAAATTTGAGAGGAGCTGTCCTTAGTACGAGAGGACCGGGATGGACGCACCGCTGGTGTACCAGTTGTTCTGCCAAGGGCATAGCTGGGTAGCTATGTGCGGAAGGGATAAGTGCTGAAAGCATCTAAGCATGAAGCCCCCCTCAAGATGAGATTTCCCATAGCGTAAGCTAGTAAGATCCCTGAAAGATGATCAGGTTGATAGGTTCGAGGTGGAAGCATGGTGACATGTGGAGCTGACGAATACTAATAGATCGAGGACTTAACCATATAATATG
>NZ_JAKUGE010000113.1:0-1164 GCF_022663795.1 Bacillus cereus group sp. BfR-BA-01349 | reverse complement strand
CCGTGAAGTTTTTCTTGGAATCTTTCTGTATTATAAAATTGAATATATTCTTGAATTGCTCGGTAGGCCATTTCATATGTTTTTGGGCACACTAAATACAACTTCTCTGTTTTTAAATGTGAGAAGAATGATTCGATACACGCATTATCAAAACAGTTTCCACGTCTAGAATGACTACCGACAAATCCTAATTTCTCTAACTGTTTTGCGTAGGATTTAGATGTATATTGAAACCCTTGATCTGAATGGAAAAGGGGCTTAGTAGTTAATGACTTCCCTTCTAATTGACGTAATGTAGTTAAAACCAAATCTAAATCATTTCTTGAAGATAGCTTCCAGGCAACAATTTCATTGTTGTATAAATCTAACACAGCTGACAAATAGGCAAATTGTTCTCCGATTCGTACATAAGTAATATCTGTTACGAATTTTTGATTTTGCTTTTCAGCTTGAAACTCTCGATTCAAATGATTTTTAAATACCACAGATGTTTTTCTTCCATAAAACGGACGTTTTTTTCGAATGATAGATTGAATACCCAGCTCTCTCATAAGACGACGAACACGTTTATGATTCATTACCATTCCTTCTCGAGCCAAAGCACGAGTCATACGTTTATACCCATAGTAAGGGTGCTGACGATGAATAGATAAAATATGTTCTTTATGCCACATATCCCTTTTCTGACGTAAACGCTGCACGTTATGATATTTCCGCCATTTATAGTAGCCAGCCTTAGAAACCTCCGCGATTTGAAGCAACCATCGGAGTGGATAGGCTTGGCGTAATGAATCGATAAGAGAAAATCGTTCTTTCTTTAGGACCATTCCTTCCCGTGTAGATTTGGATTGCGCTTTTTTAAATACTCAACCTGTGCCTTCAAATAAGCATTTTCTTCTTCTAGACTATTAAAATTCTTTCGATTCCAGACACCACGTTGATCATCAAAGGACTCTCCTTGTTGCGCACGTTTTACCCACTCAATAATCTGGGCATCGCTCTTCACACCGAGTTGTTCACGAATTTCTCGCAATGATTTTCTCTCTTCTAATCGAAGACGAACTGCTTCTCGCTTTAGTTCTTCTGTATATTTTTGAAATGATTGTCCTTTTCTTGCCATAAAAAAATCCCCTCCAGATAAAACAGTATTGAGTCCATCATATC
>NZ_JAKUGE010000112.1:0-1192 GCF_022663795.1 Bacillus cereus group sp. BfR-BA-01349 | reverse complement strand
GACGAATCTCTGATGGTACGGGTCTATATCGGAAGCATATCGAAAGGTATGCTGACACAATTAGTGTCGCTATTGTGGGCTAGTAAGACTCTCCTTTATGAACGTCCATATGTTGTTACAGGCAACATCAAGGTAGCAGGCTCATAGGAGAAACCTAAAAGTGTATGTACAGATAGGAATGAAGGAACGTGGTAAGCTACCAACGCAGAGGACTTGCTTCTGACGAAGCGTTTCTAGGGAAAGCACTAATGAGATTAGTTAGTCGTATAACCTAGATTTATGGTAGTGAAGGTGGTGGCATAGTACCTATGAAACGTCTAATGAACGTGGAGGGATAGCCACTAGTCAATTGCAGGCTAATTGTTACTTACGGTTAACATGGATTCGAGTAAGACTAAGAGATGTAGTGTTTCTCCATAAGGAGGCTACAGCCCATGTTAAAGAAAACCAAGCTAAGACATAGCGAATACTACGATATGCAAACGAAATATGATCAACTATATTCCTATAGTCTTAACGGTAACAATTTCTATAAGTTAATGGATATGATTGGTTCAGAAGAAAATATTAGATTAGCGTATAGAAACATTAAAACAAATAAGGGTAGTAAGACCGCTGGTGTAGATGGATTAACTATTAAAGATATTTGGCATTTAAATGATACACAGGTAGTAAAACAAGTCAGAAAAAGATTGAAATGGTATCGACCGCAACCCGTTAAGAGAGTATACATCCCAAAAGAGGGAAGCGATAAGATGCGCCCATTAGGTATTCCTACTATTTGGGATAGACTTGTCCAACAGAGCATTTTACAAGTGCTTGAACCCATATGTGAAGCGAAATTCCATAATCATAGTTATGGATTTAGGCCAAACAGAAGTACTCATCATGCGCTCAGTCGAATGGTGAGTCTAATGAATCTAGGGCGTCAGCATTATTGTGTAGACATAGATATCAAAGGTTTCTTTGATAACGTAAGTCATGGGAAATTACTCAAGCAGTTATGGACCTTAGGTGTGCGTGATAAATCACTCCTAAGTGTTATCTCGAAAATCTTAAAATCTGAAGTTCAAGGAGAAGGTATCCCAACTAAAGGAACACCGCAAGGTGGTATTATATCTCCCCTATTATCCAACGTGGTTTTAAATGAATTGGATTGGTGGATTAGCAATCAATGGGAAACTTTTCAGCC
>NZ_JAKUGE010000111.1:0-1281 GCF_022663795.1 Bacillus cereus group sp. BfR-BA-01349 | reverse complement strand
CGCAAGGTGGTATTATATCTCCCCTATTATCCAACGTGGTTTTAAATGAATTGGATTGGTGGATTAGCAATCAATGGGAAACTTTTCAGCCTAAGAACTATAAGACGGCTATAGCCTTTAGGGGCTATGCTCGCAAATACACAAATCTTAAAGATGGGTTTATTGTGCGGTATGCTGACGATTTTAAAATCATGTGTAGAACATATATTGGTGCCAAAAGATATTATTATGCCACCATTGATTTCTTGCGTACGAGATTAGGACTTGAAATTAATGAGCAAAAATCTAAAGTAGTTAATCTTAAAAAGAATTCTTCGAACTTTTTGGGGTTTAAAGTGAAGTTGGTTCAACAAGGTCAATCTAAACATGGCTATGTTGCCAAAAGTAGTATGACGGACAAAGCTATGCAAAACACCCAAAGAATTCTAAAGGATAAGGTAAAAGAAATCCAAAGGCATCCAACATCAGAAAATGTACTTAAATTCAATATTACCCTTATTGGCATTCAAAATTATTACAAGTACGCTACTAAAATTTATATGGATTTGACAAAAATTAACTACACTCTACTCAAATCCATGAAAAACAGGCTCAGTGAAAATGGAAAAGTAATTCAATTTTATGAAACTCCTAAGAAATTTCAACTACGTGCCAAAGGAATTCAGTCTAATACTAAAATATATACAGTTTGTGCCACACCTTTACTTCCAGTTACAGGCGTACATCATAAGAATCCATGGAACTTCTCACAAAATATATGCAATTACACCGCAAAAGGTCGTAATAAAATTCATGAGAATCTTAAAGCCATACCTAAGGATGTCTTAAAACAAGTCATGACAACATACTCCCGAAATAGGAGTATTGAATACAATGATAACAGGATATCGAGATATGTTGCACAATACGGAAAGTGCTATGTAACTGAAGAAGTTATAGGTATAGATAGGGTACATTGTCATCATAAAATTCCTTTGAAAAGTGGTGGAACTGATAAATATCACAACTTAATAATTGTGGATAAATATATACATCAATTAATCCACATGACAGATGAGATTAAAATCAGAGCTGCGCTCTTGGCGTTGAAATTGAACGATAAGCAATTAAATAAATTGAATACACTCAGAACTGAGGCTGAAAATGAACCGATAACTGTATAAATTGACTTATATCAATTAGCTGAAAATGATGGGACGCCGTATGACGGGAAACTGTCACGTACGGTGTTAGGTGGGGGAAAAGGTGGAGATGATATCAAAGCTTTACCTATCACGCACA
>NZ_JAKUGE010000110.1:0-1290 GCF_022663795.1 Bacillus cereus group sp. BfR-BA-01349 | reverse complement strand
TGATATGATCCCCTTATAGTAGACAGTTGAAAGAAAGTTACTTTACTGTTTATTATGGAGGGGATTTTTTATGGGGAAAATTAGAAGAACTTTTTCAATTGATTTTAAAATGAAAGCTATTGAATTGTACTTACATAGAGGAATTGGAAGCAAGTTAATTGGAAAGGAATTAGGAGTTACATATTCAGTTATAGATAGATGGATTAAAAAATATAAAAATGAGGGTATTCTGGGCCTACAAGAAAAACGTGGAAGATCCAAACAAACAAATGAAATAAGTCAAGATGCTAGAATACAACGATTAGAAGCGGAAAACGCATACTTAAAAAAGCTATTAGCTACAAAAAGGGGGATGAGGTCAAAAAAAGTAAATCAG
The DNA here is from genome assembly GCF_022663795.1 of Bacillus cereus group sp. BfR-BA-01349. Taxonomy (NCBI): domain Bacteria; kingdom Bacillati; phylum Bacillota; class Bacilli; order Caryophanales; family Bacillaceae; genus Bacillus; species Bacillus cereus group sp. BfR-BA-01349. The sequence continues at coordinate 914 of NZ_JAKUGE010000110.1, read as the reverse complement.
TAGAATATGAGGTCATTCATACCTTAAAACAGAATTTTTCAATTGTATTGCTTTGTGAAATTGCAGGTGTTTCAAGAAGTGGATATTATAAGTGGGAAAAAAGAATCAACGATTCCACTGAAAAGATGAAAGAGGACCAATTTATCATGTCTAAAATAGGAGAATGCGAACGAGATCCAGATATAAATGGTAGCTATGGTTACCGAAGAATTTGTATATGGCTCAAAAAGTATTATGGTTTACAGGTAAATCACAAAAGAGTATATCGTTTAATGAGGAGAATGGGGCTACAAGCTAAGATTCGAAAGAAAAAGTGGAGGCATTTTGGTTTAAAAGAACAATGCGTCGTGTCGGAAAATCTGTTAAACAGAGAGTTTTCAACTACAAGACCAAATGAAAAATGGGTTACAGATATAACCTATCTTACCTTTAATACTAAGCGCATATATCTTTCAGTGATACTAGACCTTTACAATAACGAAGTTGTGGCCTATCAAATGAGCGAATACAACAATTTAAAATTAGTTACAGATACAGTCAATAAAGCCTTGAGAAAAAGAAAAGTCCACGAAACAGTATTACATAGTGACCGAGGTTATCAGTATACGTCAAAAAAATATAACCAATTACTTAAAAAGAACAAAATAACTGTAAGTATGTCTAGGAAGGGGAATTGTTACGATAATGCATGTATAGAGAGCTTTTTTAGTCATTTTAAGGCAGAATGCTTTTATAGACATACGTTTCATGAAAAGGCAGAAGTTTTTAAGGCTACTAAAAGATATATGAGCTATTACAATAACAAAAGATTTCAAAAAAGATTAAACAACCTTAGTCCTATTGAATTTGGAACTAAGGCTGCTTAATGAAAAGGCACCTAATCTATTACTGTCTACTTGACAGGGGTAAGACCA
>NZ_JAKUGE010000109.1:0-1312 GCF_022663795.1 Bacillus cereus group sp. BfR-BA-01349 | reverse complement strand
CCTATCATTTGACAACTCGGAATGAAAGTTCACTGTTGAACAATTGTCCGACAGTGCCTAAGCTTTTCACTTAGGAACGTGTCGCACCGCCCTTGGGATGTATCAGCTGTAACTCCAGATCAAAAAGTACTTAAACCTATTGCAAATGAAAATGATTTAATTGAAAAGAGCACTCATATCTTTAATAAACTAGATGTTGAATTTTCAGCACTTTTAAACCGAATGTATAAACACAATTGTCTTGATTTAACAAGCCGCAAAGGAAAAGCAGCTGGTGGCTTTTGTGAGTACTTACCAGCTTCACAATTATCTTATATTTTTATGAACTTAAATTATACACAAGATGATATTATCACTTTTATACATGAAATGGGTCATAGTATTCATAACGAACTCATAAAACCATTAGAATTACGACAGTATATAGAAGTTCCAGCTGAAACAGCTGAACTAGCCAGTATGACAATGGAGTTATTCTCGCTTAATTATTGGGATACCTTCTATACAGACAAAAAAGATTTAAAACAAGCAAAAATTAACTTCTTTAAAGATGTTATTTCATATTTACCTATTATGCTTATTGTAGATCAATTTCAACACTGGCTGTATGAAAATCCAATTCATACTTCTGAAGAAAGAAATGAAAAATACTTACAACTTCAAAAACATTATCAATCTAGCGTCATACATATTGATGGCTACGAAAACTGGATAGCAACGAGTTGGTTACCTGTACTCCATATTTTTGAAGTACCATTTTATTATATTGAATACGCGATTGCCCAACTTGGGGCATTACAAATGTATAAACAATATAAAGAGGATCCTAAGCAAACACTAGAAAATTATAAAAAGGCATTATCACTAGGAAGCTCGCAATCTATAAAAGAAGTATATGATGCAGCCGGTATTCGTTTTGATTTCTCTGGTGAAACCATTAAAGAACTAATGCTATTTGTAGAAAAAGAATTAGAATTACTTGAGCAATTATAAGAAGAAAACTACACCTATATTTTAGGTGTAGTTTTCTTCTTTATTTTATTAATCAGTTCTATGTACTGAGTATCTCCATATCCGATTGTAGGAAAAAGATGAAACAACTTCTTTAATAATTCTTGAGTTGATAAATCTTTATTTTTAGAAATGAATTTCATTACTGCATTATCTTCTGTTAACATTTCTAAAAATAAGTCTATAGCCTGATACATTACAGGTGGTACCTTTGAACTGAACCCAAAAAATTAGACAAATATATTAAGCAGCTACTAAGGATTGAACTCTGTATTGCACAGGGGACAATCCTTTTAGTTTT
>NZ_JAKUGE010000108.1:0-1365 GCF_022663795.1 Bacillus cereus group sp. BfR-BA-01349 | reverse complement strand
CACATAACTAACAATTGGAGGTGCATTTTTTATGGCTAAATTTTCTTCAAAAGATAAAATAAAAGCAGTAAAACGATATCTAGAAGGTACGGAAGGCGGAAAAACCATTGCTAATTCTATAGGGGTTCATCCTAGAGAACTTTATCAATGGATTAAACGGTTTGAATTTTCAGGGGAAAAGGCGTTTGAAAAACGCTATACAACTTACCCTCTCGAGTATAAACTAGATGTAATTCATTATATGAATGAAAATGGGACATCTCTGAGAGAAACAGCTGCTTTTTTTAATATTCCTTCTTGCGAAACACTCCGAAAATGGAAAGTAGCTTATGAAACAGAAGGATTAGATGCCCTAAAATCAAAGAAAAAGGGGCGTCTAACCATGGCCAAAGAAAAAGCTAAGCTACAACATTTAAAACAAAACGAAGTATTTCTTGAAGGTTCTATAGAAGCGCTACAAGCAGAGAATGAACGTCTGCGTATGGAAAATGACTATTTAAAAAAGTTGAATGCCTTAGTTCAAAAGAAGAAAACATCACAGACCAAGACAAAGCGCAATTGATTTATGAATTAAGGCATAAATATAAGGTCGTTGACCTTGTGAAAGTCGCTAATATCGCTCGTAGTACGTATTATTACTGGATGAAACAAGCGAAACGTCCAGATAAATATAAGAAAGTTAAAGAATTAATTAAAGAGATTTTTAGTGAGAATTTTGGGAGGTATGGTTATCGTCGTATTACATTGGAATTACGTAATCGAGGCCATGCATTAAATCATAAAACCGTTCGACGTTTAATGAATATCCTGGGATTAAAATGTCTTGTTCGATTAAAAAAATATCGTTCATATAAAGGGACTGTCGGGAAATTCGCTCCTAATATTTTAAAACGTAATTTTCACGCATCAAAACCAAACGAGAAATGGGTAACAGATGTGACGGAGTTCCACTTACATGGTAAAAAACTATATCTATCACCCATTTTAGACTTATATAACGGAGAAATTATAGCTTACAATATAGAACATAGACCTGCCTATTCCCTTGTTTCTAAAATGTTAAATAAGGCGTTTCAATGTTTGAATGATAAGGAAACTCCTATTTTACACTCGGATCAAGGTTGGCATTATCAAATGCGACAATATCATCAGTCGCTTAAAAAACATAACGTTATCCAAAGTATGTCCCGTAAGGGAAATTGCTTAGATAATGCAGTCATGGAAAATTTCTTTGGCTTATTAAAGTCTGAATTACTTTATCTTAAAGAGTTTGAAAGTATGGAACAATTTAAGCAAGAACTAGAAACTTATATTCATTACTACAATCACAAAAGAATTAAAACAAAACTAAAAGGATTGTCCCCT
>NZ_JAKUGE010000107.1:0-1566 GCF_022663795.1 Bacillus cereus group sp. BfR-BA-01349 | reverse complement strand
TTTTAGTTTGGTTAAGTTAGAAAGGGCGCACGGTGGATGCCTTGACACTAGGAGTCGATGAAGGACGGGACTAACGCCGATATGCTTCGGGGAGCTGTAAGTAAGCTTTGATCCGAAGATTTCCGAATGGGGAAACCCACCATACGTAATGGTATGGTATCCTTATCTGAATACATAGGGTAAGGAAGACAGACCCAGGGAACTGAAACATCTAAGTACCTGGAGGAAGAGAAAGCAAATGCGATTTCCTGAGTAGCGGCGAGCGAAACGGAACATAGCCCAAACCAAGAGGCTTGCCTCTTGGGGTTGTAGGACATTCTATACGGAGTTACAAAGGAACGAGGTAGACGAAGCGACCTGGAAAGGTCCGTCGTAGAGGGTAACAACCCCGTAGTCGAAACTTCGTTCTCTCTTGAATGTATCCTGAGTACGGCGGAACACGTGAAATTCCGTCGGAATCTGGGAGGACCATCTCCCAAGGCTAAATACTCCCTAGTGATCGATAGTGAACCAGTACCGTGAGGGAAAGGTGAAAAGCACCCCGGAAGGGGAGTGAAAGAGATCCTGAAACCGTGTGCCTACAAATAGTCAGAGCCCGTTAACGGGTGATGGCGTGCCTTTTGTAGAATGAACCGGCGAGTTACGATCCCGTGCGAGGTTAAGCTGAAGAGGCGGAGCCGCAGCGAAAGCGAGTCTGAATAGGGCGTTTAGTACGTGGTCGTAGACCCGAAACCAGGTGATCTACCCATGTCCAGGGTGAAGTTCAGGTAACACTGAATGGAGGCCCGAACCCACGCACGTTGAAAAGTGCGGGGATGAGGTGTGGGTAGCGGAGAAATTCCAATCGAACCTGGAGATAGCTGGTTCTCCCCGAAATAGCTTTAGGGCTAGCCTTAAGTGTAAGAGTCTTGGAGGTAGAGCACTGATTGGACTAGGGGTCCTCATCGGATTACCGAATTCAGTCAAACTCCGAATGCCAATGACTTATCCTTAGGAGTCAGACTGCGAGTGATAAGATCCGTAGTCAAAAGGGAAACAGCCCAGACCGCCAGCTAAGGTCCCAAAGTGTGTATTAAGTGGAAAAGGATGTGGAGTTGCTTAGACAACTAGGATGTTGGCTTAGAAGCAGCCACCATTTAAAGAGTGCGTAATAGCTCACTAGTCGAGTGACTCTGCGCCGAAAATGTACCGGGGCTAAATACACCACCGAAGCTGCGGATTGATACCGAATGGTATCAGTGGTAGGGGAGCGTTCTAAGGACAGTGAAGTCAGACCGTAAGGACTGGTGGAGTGCTTAGAAGTGAGAATGCCGGTATGAGTAGCGAAAGACGGGTGAGAATCCCGTCCACCGAATGCCTAAGGTTTCCTGAGGAAGGCTCGTCCGCTCAGGGTTAGTCAGGACCTAAGCCGAGGCCGACAGGCGTAGGCGATGGACAACAGGTTGATATTCCTGTACCACCTCTTTATCGTTTGAGCAATGGAGGGACGCAGAAGGATAGAAGAAGCGTGCGATTGGTTGTGCACGTCCAAGCAGTTAGGCTGATAAGTAGGCAAATCCGCTTATC
>NZ_JAKUGE010000106.1:0-1608 GCF_022663795.1 Bacillus cereus group sp. BfR-BA-01349 | reverse complement strand
AGAGGTTGTTTCTTTTTTCTAAAAGCTAGGTGTAGAGAATTTAAAGATTTGCATGCGAAATAAACCCTATCGGGTTTCATTTTTTGAATTAGGCCGCTTGATCATCAGACATGGTACAATTGTAAACGACACCTAATATATCAAAGACGGTTTTTTTCTCATACCTATGGGATTTTCGCCCGTTTTGCTGTAGGAGGTTGAACAGGCGAATGAGAATCTTTGATAGTTCTTGGGTGTCTTTCTGTGTAGCTTGATAAATAAGAGGAAAATAATCTTTAATCATATATATGGCCTTATATTCACTGAGTTCTCGTTTCTTTTTCATAAGAAGTAATTGTCGCATTTGAAACATAGTAGACGAACAGAGTAGAATGGCAATCAGTTGCCCATACAGATGGCATTCCAACCTTTCTTGTTTTATCTTTTTACAATGATGAATATGAAAGAATGATTTCCATGTTTTAAATAAAATCTCGATTTGCCAACGTAAAGAGTACCAATCATGTACTTGTCCCATCGGGACAATATCTGTAGAGGTATTGGTCATGTATACATTGATACCGCTAAGTCGTTTACTACGAGCAGAATACTTCATTCCTTTCTTTTTTTCTCTTACAGTTTGATTTTGTAATCGTTTTTGTTGCTGTTCTTCTGTAAGTCGATGAACAATTACACGGGCTGGCACTTTATCAATCATTCCTACATAAGCATCAGATATTTCGTATGTTTGCCCTGGTTGAAGAGAAATCATTAATGCCTCCATATCTATCTGTTTATATTCTGTTTTCTTCTTGAGTTTTCCATTTTGATAATAATCAGGATTAGGATTTTTTTGATAAATACGTGTATTTGATTTAATACGAGAGATATAGTAAGCCTTTTTATCTTGTATATTTTGAAGATCTTTCAGATGAAAATAGCCTAAATCCCGAATACACAAATCATTTTCTTTCACGGTTGGAACACACAGAGAACCATAGGTTCGATCATGTTGTTTTCCTGGACCTGTATGAATATGTAAAAACTGTCCACTTAATAGATCATACTCCAATTGAATTTTTAATCCCGCTGTATGACTGCATCCTCCAGCACCTGGATAAACACTTGAAAAGGAATTAGGTAGTTGAAATGCAGTTGAATCTAGAATACGAATACGTTTGAAAGCAGAAGTATAGGGAGAAGAAAACGATACAGATGAAGCTAATTTTTGGTTTAGTAATTTGGCTAATATCTGTTGTAAAAAGTGAACAGCTTCCTGATTAAATCGTTGATTCAGTCCCTCAGGACTGATAAGCACTTCAGTTGATGATTCTAAACAGCTAGATAGCTGAGTTAAAGAAGTCGTAGCAACCTTTTGGCTCATCCACACACATAAAGCGATTAAATCCTTTGCTTGGTACTTACTCAGTCGCTGAACAAAACCAACATCTCTAGCAAGAGCCTGTAAGGCATTTGGAGATAAAAATCTTTGAATCTCTTGAGCAAATAATTGTAATTCATCAGATATAGAAATAGACATACAAAAACGCCATCCTTTCCTATGATTCTACAAAAAGAATAGCGTATTTTTTCATTTTAGGGGGTTTTTTGTTTTGTTAGCTTGATAGC
>NZ_JAKUGE010000105.1:0-1649 GCF_022663795.1 Bacillus cereus group sp. BfR-BA-01349 | reverse complement strand
CACATCCATCAACTTAAGGGATATTTTCAAACAAAATGTGGTTTTTTTATATAATTTTTTATTATCTTTTATAGATTTTATAAAAGTAGGCATATCAAATAAACCCTGACGGGTTTCAATTTTTTACTATGCTACCTGTGGATTAGAAGTGGTATACTCATAAACAACACCCAAAATATCAAAGACTGTCTTTTTCTCGTACCGATGAGATTTTCGTCCGTTGTGCTGTAGGAGGTTAAACAGACGAAGGAGAACCTTTGATAATTCTTGGGTGTTTTTGTGTAATGCTTGGTAAAAAAGTGAAAAATAATCCTTAATTATATACATTGCTTTATATTCACTTAGTTCTTTCTGTTTTTTACGTAATAGGAGTTCTCGCATTTTAAACATAGTAGAAGAACATAATAGAATACTAATGAGTTGCCCATAAAGATGACATTCTAATCGCTCTTGTTTAATAGATTTACAACGATGAATTTGAAACCAAGATTTCCATATTTTAAATAACAGCTCAATTTGCCAACGTAATGAATATAGGTCATAGATTTTCTCTTTTGGTACCCATTCCGTAGGAATGTTTGTCATATATACCGTGATACCTTGTAAAAGCTTCGTGCGCTCTGTATATGTAATCCCTTTTTTCTTTTCACGAATAGCTCGGTCACGTAAGCGTTTCTGTTTTTGCTCCTCGGTACATCTATAAACTACAATACGAGTAGGCAGTTTATCTTTACTCCCTACATATACATCTTGTAATTCATAAACTTGGCCAGGTTTTAATTGTTTCATAATGTCTTCCAAATGAATTTGTATATATACTGGTTTCAATTGAGGAGGTTTTGTTTTAAATACGACTGTTTCGAACTCTTTTCTATATATTTTAGTCGGTAACTTAAGACGGGATAAATAATACCCCTGCTTGTCTTGAATAGACTTAAAGTCTTGTAGACGAAAATATCCTAAGTCACGGATATACAGCTCATTCTTTTGTATCATGTCTGTTCGAGTCGCACCATACGCCTGATCACTTCGTTTTCCTGGTTCAATTTTCACATCAGAAAACTCTCCACTCAACAAGTCATACTCTAGTTGAATTTTCACACCAGCTTTATGACTACATCCTCCGGCACCAGGATACATAGCTGCGAATCGATCTGGAACTTGAAAGGTTGTAGAATCAAGGATGCGAATGCGCTCAAAGTAGGAAGAAAGAGAATGAGAAATCTTAGATACGCCTCCAATCTTAGCCTGTAGAAGTGTAGTAAATACAGTACGAAAAAAGGCTACAGAAGCCGAGTTAAATCGCCGATTAAGTCCTTCCGGACTTAATAAAACTCCTGTTGAAGTTTCTAATTGACTACATAGTTGGGTAAGAGAGGTGGTAGCGACTTGTTGATTTAGCCATACACACAAAGATAAAAAATGATGCCCGTGGCACTTCCGTTTTCGTTTCATCCCGCCTGCTTCTATAGCTAATTGATTAAGTGTAGCGGGAGACATATATCGATATAACTCTTCGGCAAATAAAGACAACTCTTGCTTTTGATGCATATTCATAAAAAGCACGTCACCCTTTCTCATTAATATAAGAAAATAGTAACGCGCTTTTAATTTCAAAAATAGTCCGAATCCTTAAGTTGATGGATGTG
>NZ_JAKUGE010000104.1:0-2431 GCF_022663795.1 Bacillus cereus group sp. BfR-BA-01349 | reverse complement strand
AGCGCGACAAGAAGTCGCTTCATAATAGTGCGTATCCATAAGGATACGCTATTCTAGTTGTCAAGAATATTTCCACCCAAAACAGCGTTGCCAGTAATGGCAGGGTTGGTTGCATGAGGGAATGCATAAGGAAGCGATGAACGTACATTCAATCCGTGCTAGGGAAAGATGAGAAAGGTAAACGACAGTGAATCTTCTTAAGCTTCGTTACTACAAATCTAATGAAAGACGTTGATACATTGGAACTGCGGATTAGAAAAGTGGACTTTGTATGCTACTGAGAGACAACCTACATATCCGTCGGAGTAGAAGAAGGTACCTTCCCTCATCGTATCTATTAGAAGTGGAACTTGGTAAGCCCTATATAATCTGTACGTTGTACAGTAAGGATGTCGTAAGGCAAAATGACGTTATAGAGGGTATGGGATGTTGGAAAAAGCGAAAGTCGCAAGGTCGAAAGACAACAGGAACTCATAACTGTGCGAATAGCATCCAGGGGAAAAAAAACTAATGATGCAACCCGAAAGGGTGCAGACTTCCAACAGGTCTTCAACACGAAAAAAAGCGAAAAAAAACTTCTGCCGAAAGGAAGGAATCTAGTTATGGATACAGCTCACAAGGCGTCGGCTATTCCTTCACTTACAGATTGGTCTACAATTCAATGGAAAGAAATCGAAAGGTATGTAAGGAAGTTACGACAACGAATTTTTCGTGCCAAACAACAAAACCAAAGTAGAAGAGTAAGAAAATTACAACGTCTTATGCTTCGGAGCAAAGCGAATCTATTGTTATCAATTAAAAGAGTTACACAAATAAACCGTGGGAAGCGCACAGCGGGTATTGATGGAGAACGTATATTATCACCTAGGTCTAGGGTAGCATTGTTTCATCAAATGAGTTCCCAAAATATCAAATTACATCGCCCGAGAGCAGTAAAGCGCATACACATTCCGAAGAAAAATGGAAAATTACGCCCGTTGGGCATTCCGACAGTTAAGGATAGAATTTGGCAGAATATCGTCAGAAACGCCCTGGAGCCGGAGTGGGAGGCAGAATTTGAACCCATTTCGTACGGATTCCGTCCAAAGCGTAGTGCGCATGATGCCATAGCGAATATCTTTAATAAACTAAACTCCAAAAGCAAAAAAGTTTGGGTATTTGAAGGGGATTTTGCAGGGTGTTTCGATAATCTCAATCATGAACACATCTTAGAGAAAATTCAAAACTTCCCAGCAAAAGAAATTGTTAGAAGATGGTTAGCATCTGGGTATGTAGATAATCAAGTGTTTCACCCTACAACAGCAGGTTCTCCTCAAGGAGGAGTGATTTCACCTCTCTTGGCTAATATCGCCTTACATGGTATGGAGAAAGAACTCGGTATTAGATACAGTAAGAGTAACACAAAAAGACAAGGTACTATCTATAATATTCATGTCAAATGTACAAAGGCAATGGTTCGCTACGCAGATGATTTTATCATCGCTTGTCAAACCAAAAAAGAAGCCGAATCCTTGTATCGAGAGTTAGTACCATATCTCGAGAAACGCGGAATTACATTAGCAACAGATAAAACCCATGTTACTCACATTACTGAGGGTTTTGATTTTCTAGGTTTTCATATTAAACAATATGTGCAAGACAAGAATAAATTGTTAATAAAACCGTCAAAAACAAGCATTCAAAAAGCTAAGAAGAAAATTAAAACAACTTTCCAAAACTTGAAAGGGAAACCTGTTTATACGCTATTAACAAACCTAAATTCAATAATCCGGGGGTATGTGTATTACTGGAGACATGTAGTATCGAAAAAGGTGTTTTCATCGATTGATTACTTTATATGGGGAAATGTTGTACGACATGTAAAACATTTGCATCCAAAGAAAAGTTGGAAATGGATTGTAAAACAATATTTTCGAAAACCTAAGCATGGAGGACATGATAAATGGGTTCTTACCTGTCCAAAGACACAGTATCAAATCTATAAAATGGTTTGGACCCCCATTGTAAGGCATATTGGGATAAGATACAAAAACAGCCCGGATAATCCTGAACTCTCTGATTATTTTGCCAAACGAAATAAAAAAGATTTTGAGAACAATAATACGCTAACTCGAATCAAGATTGCAAAGAAACAGAAATATATCTGTCCAATGTGTGAAGAGGCTCTACAAAACGGAGAAGCACTAGAAATACATCATAAAGTTCCTAAAGTGTACGGAGGAACAAATGAATATGGTAATCTTCAACTTCTACATACATCTTGTCACATTCAACTCCATCAAAAGCATCCTATCTTTCGAGAGAGAGCATATATTTACAAGAAAGTGAACAAACATATTTCATTAACGCCTCGAGAAAGAATCCAGGTAATAGAATGGCGTATGATGGATGAAGAACGACTAGCTGTTTGGGATAAAAAGAAGGCTTGAGC
>NZ_JAKUGE010000103.1:0-2494 GCF_022663795.1 Bacillus cereus group sp. BfR-BA-01349 | reverse complement strand
CCCCCCCGAACCGTACGTACTTGTCTCCAAGTATACGGCTCTCCATTTATCAATCCAACTTACCTGAGTGTAAATCTACGTGACATTGATGGCAGAGTGCCATAGTTTTTCTTTTTCTAGCAATCATCATTTGCTCCCACATTTTCTTACCTTTTAGGTCTTTTAACTTCCTTATGTGGTGCATTTCGATTGCTTGATTCTTTTTGCCACACACTTCACATTCTTCAGCTAATAATCGTTCAATGAGACTTGTTCGTCCAGACATTTTTAAGGTATTTGGGAGAATATCGACTTCTATGTTGGTATCTATACTTTTTTGTCTCTGAAATCCTTGGTCATAAAGATATCTTATCTTTTCACCGTTTTTAGTTTTGTATCGTATACCAAATTTCCCATTAGTTTTATATTTGTTGAGTATTTTTTTAACACTTTTTTTGTACTTGCTAGCGAACGTCTTATACATACTATATTCCATTATGTATTTGTATTTATTTATAACACTTACGTTGTTCGCCAATTTGTAGTATTCATATAGACCACGAATTTCTGCGTTGTATATACTTAGAATCTCTAAGTCGTCATTATCTTTTAGATAGGTTCTGTGCTTAGGTTTCCAAGTACCTGTATTTTTGTCAATTGTTAGTGCATCTTTTTGAAATAGGTTCTTTATCCATTTGCTTTTGGGTACGTATAGTTTAGGCGTGTAAGAAAATAGCCTTTTCGTCCTTCTATGGGTTGTTTTCGCTGTGGCTTCTTCTCTTGAAATTGTAATATCGTAACTGAGAAATTGTACTAATTTTTCACTATGGGTTATGAGAGTCTTTTCTTGTGACAACTCGAGTTCAAGGGTTTCTTTAAGAAAAATCGTAAGATTTTCTTTGACCTGAATTGCGTCTTCTTTACTACCTATAATTCCTATGAGGAAATCATCTGCGTACCTGGTATATACAATTCTTTTGTAGTTTTCGTCCATAGGTTCTTTTGAATGGATAGAGAGCTGTTCTTTGTGTAGTTTGTTCCACTGTAGTTTCACTTCTCTTTTTTCTTCCTCTGGCATTTGTCCCCATTGTTCCTTATGTTTCTTTCGTAATCGGTATTTCTTTTCCGATAGGTACCCATAATCACGATTTGTTTTTCTTGTTGACCCTTTATCAAATTGTTGTTTGTAAATCTTCATAAATTTGTCTAATTCGTTTAGATAAATATTTGATAGTATGGGACTGATTATGCCTCCTTGTGGAGTGCCAGAGAATGTGTTGTTATATGTCCATTCTTCGAGATAACCTGCTCTGAGAAACTTCCAGATTAACCTTATAAACTTTTCATCATTAATCCTTCTTTTAAGGATATTTATAAGTGTATGATGATTTATGTTATCGAAGAAACCTTTTATGTCTCCCTCTACAAACCATCGTACACCTCTATATGTCTTTTGAATTTGAGTTAACGCAGTATGACAGCTCTTTTTAGGTCTAAACCCATGTGAATCATCTGAGAACGTAGATTCATGAGTACTCTCAAGGGTACTTCGTATTATTTCTTGTATAATTTTATCATCCATAGAAGGGATGCCTAGTGGTCTTTTACCACCATTAGCTTTCTCCCTATAAACTCGTCTAGCTGGATAAGGGTTGTAAGTCTCGTGTTTAATTTTGTCTATAAGAGTGTTAATTCTTTCAATACTCATTCCATCGATATTCTTTCCATCCGTACCTTTGGTCATATTACCTTCTTTGGCATATATCTTAGAATATGCCATGTAATAAAATTCTGGATTATACAGGTTTCTGTATAGCCTCTTGAACTTGTAGTCTGTATTACTAGCCATGGTACGTAGGCTGTTTAATACCTCATTTGGATTTCTCATAGAGCCTCGCGCTCCTTCCTAATTTGTATTAAACTGATAAACTGTTTCCCTTCGCCTTGTAATAGGCTTTCCCTATCTCTGACTACTACGGAAACTCCGTTACCTTATTGGATATTCATAAGCCACATACCTTGTTTTGCACTTGGTATCATCCTTAATAGCCAGTTTGTGTTGGCGTTCCAACTTAGGTAATCCCCATTTAGTACATTTAGAGATAAGCTTGTTATAGTGTCGGATGCGACTTTCGTCCGTTTCCACCTACAGTGGATAGTTAGTAATGGGTCTCTGGGGCATGAGTCTAAGGTTACAGAACTCGACCTTCTTTACCATTTAACATCCACCTGATTAAATGGTCATTACTACACAACGTTACTAGTTACCTTTCGTCATGGGGTTCGATATCCCCCTTTGGACTATCGTTTAAGCAGTTTAGCTTTCATCCTTGTCTATACATTTCATCTGGCCATTCAGTCGTAATTGGGTAACTAATTAACTTATGGCTTTACCAACATGCTACACTCCCCGTTCAGTTTCCTTCATGGATAAGTTGGTTGATGATAGGCTTTTGTGAGACCTGAGCCTACAACTTTGCTAGAGTTGAATCTCTAAATGCCCGTATGGGCGCAC
>NZ_JAKUGE010000102.1:0-2507 GCF_022663795.1 Bacillus cereus group sp. BfR-BA-01349 | reverse complement strand
TGGTAGTTGGGACCTTGTCCCTGTGAGAGTAGGACGTCGCCAAGCAACTTTAAGACGAGTCAGAATGACTCGTCTTTTTTGTGTTTTATAACTTCTTTTCAAAGCTAAATATTTTGAAGTGCTTCTCGCTTTTCAAAAAGATTTTTGAATACGTAGCTATATAAGTTTTATTCAATTTCTTTCGTGATTTTTTATATGTAATTTAAGATTTTCTATTTTATTTCTTAAAGATAGGATTTATCAGTGTGTTAAAATAGTACAGTTGTTTTTGATGTAATTTAATATAAGAAGATTTAAGTTAGAAAAGGAGATAATATGAAAAAGATAAGTATAATTACTATAGTAGTCTTAGTCCTGCTAGTAATCGTGTATATGTTAGTTGGGAATTATTTTTATAACTATGCATTAAATGCGAAACAAGAAAAGGAATTTTTGCAAGATAATCCTCATTTAGTGGAAACGGTAAATGCGTCGGGAGATGTATTGGCTGCAAATGAAGAAAAGAATGCGAACTTCGTATCGAAGTATAAACCTAACACATTAACTATACGTTCTTTCGATAAATTAAATTTAAAAGGTTATGAATATATGAATGAACCATCTAGTCATAAATGGGCAATTGTAGTTCATGGATATAGTGGTAGAGCATCGGAAATGACGAAATATGTTCGTAACTTTTATGAACAAGGCTATAATGTCATAGCACCAGACCTTCGTGGACACGGAAATAGTGAAGGGGATTATGTTGGTATGGGTTGGCATGATCGTAAAGATATTTTAATTTGGATTCAACAAATCTTAAAGAAAGACCCTGATGCTGAAATAGCTCTATTTGGTGTTTCAATGGGCGGGGCAACTGTAATGATGACTTCAGGAGAAGATTTACCTTCTAATGTTAAAGTTATTATTGAAGATTGTGGATATTCAACTGTTATTGATGAATTTACTTATCAACTAAAAGATTTATTCCACTTACCGAAGTTTCCTGTTATGAATGCGGCAAATACGGTTACTAAATTAAGAGCTGGGTATGATTTAGAAGAGGCCTCAGCTGTAAAACAAGTAGCGAAAAGTAAAACACCTATGCTATTCATTCATGGGGATGCTGATACATTCGTTCCTTTTGAAATGTTAGATGAAGTATATAATGCTGCAAAAGTAGAAAAAGAGAAATTAATTGTTCCAGGTGCTGGACATGGGGAAGCGGAGAAAGTAGATTCGAATAAATATTGGAATACTGTATGGAAGTTCGTAGGGAAGTATATTCCGGCATAATTAAAGTTGTTGCATTTATATAGACGATAATCGGAGGGATAATAGTTAATCCTTTTGATTATCGTTTTTTTGTTAATTAGGTATTCTGCTATAAGTGTATTTTTGTATGTACTATATGAAGGAGGTAGAGCAAAAACTTTTGAATTCCTTAATCTCAGTGCTACAATGATTGAAAACTAAAAGTTAATGAGGTGTTTCTATGAAAATTGAAGTTTGGTCAGATTTTGTATGCCCATTTTGCTATATTGGGAAACGTAGATTAGAGATGGCTTTAGAGCAATTTTCGCATAAGAAGGATGTTGAAGTTGAGTTTAAAAGTTTTGAATTAGACCAAAATGCTCCAATCTATTCTGGGACAAGTATTAATGAAGTACTTGCATCAAAGTATGGAATTAGTATTGAAGAAGCTAAGCGTAATAACGTACAGCTAGGAAATCATGCAGCTAGTATGGGTTTAAGTTTTAATTTTGATGAGATGAAGCCGACGAACACGTTTGATGCGCATCGTCTTGCGAAGTTTGCAAAGGATCAAGGAAAAGAAAAAGAGATTACGGAAAATCTACTTTTTGCATACTTCACTGAATCGAGAAATTTAAGTGATGTGGATACACTTGCTGCTATCGCTGAAGTTTCAGGTTTAGATAAGCAAGAGGCTTTAAATGTTATTAATGATAAAAATGCGTATGCAAATGATGTTAGAATTGATGAAGCAATTGCTCAGCAATATCAAATTTCTGGAGTACCTTATTTTATTATTAATCAAAAGTATGCTATTTCAGGTGCACAACCACTTGAAACTTTTGTTGGTGCACTTCAGCAAGTGTGGGAAGAAGAGAATCCTGCACCTAAGTTACAAGAACTTTCTTCAGATGGTGGAAGCGATCTTTCTTGTACTGATGGAAGTTGTTCGGCGCCGTCGAAAGAGCAATAGTTTTTATAGTAGAGTAGTACCCCATAGATAGTTCTGTGGGGTGCTTGTATATAACTGTAGAAGAAATACATAAGTGAAATCTATAAAATATAAAGTTTTTTAAAAAACGTATTGACGATTATACCTTAGAGGTGTAATATAGAACAAGTCGCCGATGATAATAACGTCGCAAGCGACAAATGAAATAAAAAAACTTAGTTGACATTAACTAACGAAGATGTTAACATAAGGAAGTCGCAAATGAGCGACCAAGTAGTTCTTTGAAAACTGAACGAAACAAACAACGTGAAACGTCAATTTT
>NZ_JAKUGE010000101.1:0-2795 GCF_022663795.1 Bacillus cereus group sp. BfR-BA-01349 | reverse complement strand
ATAAACGTAGCGGCGTGAAATGGAGGGGCTGACTCTTACACAGCCTAACTATTTGTTCGAATTTTATGGGTGAAACTCCCATTCTAGGATAATAGCTCATTAATCCTAGCCATGATACCCCTACATGCGCTAACTTACACACGAGTTAGGGTCTGAAGTTAGGTAAGGTCGTAACCTGATGGCACAACTCACTAATGCCTATATGGTGCGGTGGTCTTTAAAAACATCCCAATGGTGACGAAAGGAATCCATGTCTTGAAGCGTCGTGAGGGAATCCCTTCTTAACGTGAGCAATCGGAAGGAATAACGGGAACAAGGAGAGGTTCGAAATTCTAATCCTTGCACATAATCGGTTTCGTAATTACCGTTTATGCTGAACCAGTATGTTAGAGCTACTCAAGACTGGTGAGTACCGTCGGCGTAAAGTGGGCACCTAAAGGAATGTAAAATAAGGGATAGAACAAATGGAACTTGGGAAGCTTGCATTGCCATAGGGAGTGTGATCCTGCTTGAAACAATGCAAGTGGCAGCGGTCTCGTAGTAGTGAGGAAGCGGAGTAATGTCCGTGGAGCGAAGGGGACCAGTCGATTCAGAATAACAATGGATATTTCAAATGTCTATATGAACCTCTTCTAGAGTGGGAATTAAACAGCACATCGTTACAATCGCTTGAATAATGGGGAGATGTAATAAGGATTAAAGGACATTTGATAGATAATGAAGCACAGCTCCAAGATAAGTTAGACCTAATATACAAAAAGGCCAAAGAAGATAACTCTTCTTTTCATGGCATGATAGAACTAATGAAAAACAAGCAGACTATTAAAACGGCAATTCACAACATTAAAAGCAATCGTGGGAGTAAAACGGTCGGGATTGACAAGAAAGACGTGAACTACTACCTACAAATGGAAACGGAACAGCTTATCAAACTCATTTGGGAACACATAGACAACTACAAACCTAAACCCGTTCGAAGGCATTACATTGACAAGGGCAATGGTAAAAAGCGTCCTCTAGGAATCCCAGCCATGATAGATAGGATAATCCAAGAAACAGCAAGAATGGTGTTAGAACCCATAGCGGAGGCGAAGTTTTTCAACCATAGTTATGGTTTTCGTCCCTATCGTTCATGTCACTATGCGATAGGCAGAATCTTGAATACCATTTCTAGGTCAAAAACGTACGTAGCCATCGAAGGTGACATCAAAAGTTTCTTTGACCATATTAACCATAATAAACTTGTTGAAATAATGTGGAATATGGGCATAAAGGATAAGAGATTCCTAACTATTATTAAGAAAATGTTAAAAGCAGGTGTACTAGAAGATAATCAACTTTTCCCTACGGAGTTGGGAACTCCACAAGGTGGAATTATATCTCCCCTGTTAGCGAACATATACTTAAATAACTTTGACTGGATGATAGCTAAAGAGTTCGAAGAACACTACGCGCGTTATACTGTTAAACACGCTTTCAGTACAGGACTTAGAAAAGTAGTTAGAAAACATAAGAAATGTTTTCTTGTTAGATACGCAGACGACTGGATAATTCTATGCGAGGATAAAGCACAGGCAAGAACACTCTTGACTAAAATCGATAAGTATTACAAACATATACTCAAATTAGAATTATCAAAGGAGAAAACATTTATTACCGATATGAGAGAGAAGCCAGCCCAATTCCTAGGATTCGACATCAGAGCTGAAAAGATGAGACTGAAAAACCGTATTGCAGGAAAAGCTATACCGAACAAAAAGAAATTAAACTCTAAAATGAGAGAAATTCTTCGAGATACATACAATGTTCGGAAAACAACCAACTCTCACGATGTTGCCGCCCAAATAGAACTTATTAACGCCAAAATTATTGGTATTAGTAATTATTTCCGTATAGGAAATTCTGCTAGAATTTTCGTTAGATGCGATGACAAAATACGCTATACATTCTACAAGTCTATTAAGAACAAACATGGTGGAGGAGTATTCGAAAAAATGCTTACTCCAGCTGAAAATCTTGATAATCGTAAAGATAGGCATAAAGGGCATAAAACCAAAGTTCCCTTCGTTGAAGTCGATGGAGTTAAGATAGGATTAACCAAAATGAGTTTTACACCTAGTACTAAAGCACTCCTATACAATTATGATACGACCCCCTATACACAGATAGGAAGGATAATTTATTCGAGAAGACATGGCAAGGTCGATAAGAAAATGAGACCAACCATTTATTCGAACGACCAAATCAACCAAATGGTCTTGTATCAGATGCTTAGACAAACTAAGAATAAACGACTCTATAACTTTGAATATATACTTAATCGCGATTATGCATATAATCGCGACAAAGGAAAGTGCCGAATATGTAAGACGGGGTTGATTCCAACTAACATCCATTGCCATCACGTTAATAATCGACTACCTTTAGAGAAAATCAACAAACTCAGCAATCTTGCCACCATGTGCATAAGATGCCATAAGCTTATACATCAAAAGGACTTAGAAGGCAGTATCTTATACAAACTACCGAAACTAAAGAAATACCGTGAGCTGCTACACATTTGAAATATATCTCATTGTTCACCTTATCTTAATCGCGAGGCAAAGAATAAGGATGATACTAACTAAATTTGTTAGGGGTTATCAATCTGAACCGATGGAACGCCGTGTGCGGTGAAAGTCGCACGCACGGTGTGGGGCGGGGGAAAAAGTAGAGATAACTTCAAAGCTTTACCTATCGCGACCCGTAAGGGTTAGTAGCTACCCCAGCCCTCTCGGGCTAGGATGCTACACATT
>NZ_JAKUGE010000100.1:0-2848 GCF_022663795.1 Bacillus cereus group sp. BfR-BA-01349 | reverse complement strand
TAAAATAAAAATTGACGTTTCACGTTGTTTGTTTCGTTCAGTTTTCAAAGAACTACTTGGTCGCTCATTTGCGACTTCCTTATGTTAACATTTTCATCTTTCAATGTCAACTAAGTTTTTCATTTCGTTTGTCGCTTGCGACGTTATTGTCATCGGCGACTTGTTCTATATTACACCTCTAAAGTATAATCGTCAACACCTTTTTATAAAGAACTTCAATTTAATATTTTTATGCTCTTTTAGCTAGATACGTCTCTATAGGATTTCATTATCGGAGCACACCTTCTGCTTCTCTTTAATTTATTTTTCCAAATATATTCAAGTTAATTTGAACTCTAAACTTAACTTGTGTGGACGTTTTCCTCCAACAAAACTAGTAACCTTATTTTAACAAATACTAGTATATAATTAGAGAGTTGTTGTACTATCAATAAAACTCTATTAGAAGCAGGTGAAGATATGAAAGATATACGTATCCTTATAGCAGACGACGATAAAGAAATCCGAAATTTATTAAAAATATATTTAGAACGAGAATTATACATGGTAGACACTGCAATCAACGGCGAAGAAGCCTTGCATTTATTTAATCAAAATAAATATAACCTCGTTATATTAGATCTTATGATGCCCAAAATAGATGGAATCGAGGTATGTAAAAAACTTAGAGATAAAACTAACATACCTATATTAATGCTCACAGCTAAAGATCACGAAGTTGATAAAATTTTAGGTTTAAGCATTGGTGCTGATGATTATATTACGAAACCTTTCAGCATTCACGAAGTAATTGCACGAGTAAAAGCTCTTATGCGACGTTTTTTAGTTCTCGGAAGTAACAATACTGTTCAAGAAAAAACTACTTTATCTTTTAAAGGACTAACTATCAATTTAAATACATACACAGTTCATACAAACAAAGAAGAAATCAGCTTAACCGGAAAAGAATTGGAACTGTTAAAATTCTTTACTTCAAACCCAGGGCAAGTATTTACAAAAACACAGCTCTTCCGAAATGTGTGGGACGATAATTATATAGAAGATGACAATACCGTTATGGTACATATTCGAAAACTTAGAAAGAAAATAGAAATTGACCCTTCCAATCCAAAATTCATTCAGACTATATGGGGAATTGGTTATAAGTTTGTAGGTGAAAAGCTTGAAGGCTGATAAAACCCTCTTCCTTATTTCATTACAACTTATCATTTGTGGGATTTTAAACATACAAATGGGCCCAAGAGTAAAAATGTCTTTATTTATTATCCTTATCTTAATTACAATTTATCTCTTCTTTTCAAGAATACAATTCATTCAACATCGTAAAGCAATGGATACTAAATTAAGTCGTGTACTAAAAGGAAACTTACAAACGGGATTATTCACAAGCAATGACCACTCATTACATAATATCGTTTTTTCAATAAACGAGCTAATAGCTAAATTAGAGCAGGTTCAGATTGAAGCCAAAAGATCCGAGGAATCCAGAAAACAACTTTTGTCTAGTATCTCCCACGATATACGAACACCACTCACCTCCATTATCGGATATATAGATGCTTTGAAAGACGGAGTTGCTGCTTCTGAAATAGAAAAACAAGAATATCTTAAAATACTCTATATGAAATCAAATAACTTAAAGCACCTAGTTGATGAAATATTCAATATGGCGAAGCTAGACGCTAATGAATTTCCACTAAAAGAAGAAGAACTCGACTTTTCTGAAGTTACTAGAGAAGTTTTGATTGAATTTTTACCTGAGCTCTCAAAACATAACATCGAACTGCAAATTCTCATACCAGAGTCTACTTGTCCTATCATCGCAGATCATCTAAGCATTATGCGGATTATCGGTAACTTAATGAAAAATGCAATTTATTACGGAAAGGATGGGAAAACAATAGGAGTCGAACTGCTAGAAGCTGATGCAGAATACAAACTTCATATTTGGGATCAAGGCCCTGGTATTCCAAAACATGATTTACAAAACATATTTGAGCGAATGTACCGAAGCGAACAATCAAGAAACTCTTCATTTGGTGGTAGCGGTCTCGGACTCTCTATTTCTAAAGCACTCGTTGAAAAAAATGGTGGGCATATATGGGTTGAAAGTACTCCATGGAAACGAACTACTTTTGGCTTTTCTATTCCAAAACACAATACTTTTAAGAAATAGTTAAGAAATGATTAATATGCAGTTAAGCCTTCCTTTTTATGATGTAAGTAAGAACTTATAGAAAGCAGGTGTCTCCTATAAATACAATTATAAAAACGACTAACCTTACTAAAGTATATGGCAATCAAAAATCAGTAGATAATTTAAATATTAATGTTCAACAAGGAGAGATTTATGGCTTCATAGGCCGCAACGGTGCTGGTAAAACAACAACCATTCGTATGCTGCTTAGTCTTATAAAACCTACAAGTGGAACGATTGAAATATTCGGAGAGAACTTATTCCAAAATCAAAAAGATATTTTAAGCAGAATTGGTTCTATAGTTGAAGTTCCAGGATTTTATGAAAACTTAACTGCAAAAGAAAACCTACTAATTAATGCAAAGATAATTGGGGTTCACAAAAAGAATGCTATCGAAGAAGCATTAGAAATAGTAGGCTTGCAGCATGAGACAAAAAAGTTAGTAGGAAAGTATTCTTTAGGAATGAAGCAACGCTTAGGAATTGCACGCGCTCTTCTCCATTATCCTGAGCTACTCATATTAGATGAACCAACTAACGGACTAGACCCTATTGGTATTAAATGTGTAGCATCCTAGCCCGAGAGGGCTGGGGTAGCTACTAACCCTTACGGGTCGCGATAGGTAAAGCTTTGAAGTTATCTCTACTTTT
>NZ_JAKUGE010000099.1:0-3180 GCF_022663795.1 Bacillus cereus group sp. BfR-BA-01349 | reverse complement strand
CGTTCCCATACCGAACACGGAAGTTAAGCTCTCTAGCGCCGATGGTAGTTGGGACCTTGTCCCTGTGAGAGTAGGACGTCGCCAAGCAACTTTAAGACGAGTCAGAATGACTCGTCTTTTTTGTGTTTTATAAAAATAAGAATGGCTGGTAAATCTCAGTTTATTAAAATTTCACTTTATTGTTCACATCAACAAGTTCAAAACGCTCACAGACGAGTAACATATCTTCAGAGAAATTAAGACCAAGCTCATTTAGTTCCTTTGTAAAAAAACGAACATGGGTGTCTCTCCAGTAATTATAAGTACGATCTCCTTCGCCTTCAGCGATAGCGAATTCTTCGCTTACTTCATTCATTGGTGTTACAGTTACTTCTATTGTCTTAATAATAGCTACAGGTTCATCATTACTATGGGTGTCTCTCCAGTAATTATAAGTACGATCTCCTTCGCCTTCAGCGATAGCGAATTCTTCGCTTACTTCATTCATTGGTGTTACAGTTACTTCTATTGTCTTAATAATAGCTACAGGTTCATCATTACTATTGAGTATAATACTATAATCAATAGTAGTCGGTAGTGATTCATGTTCTAATTCATAAAAAATGTGACCGGAGCATGTAGCGGTTTTAATACCGTCAATTACTAGTTGTGCAAGATAATTAGGGGCATCCCCAAATTGCCAAGCTGTAACAGATTCTGGTTTTTTGTTGTTTCCCCAATAAGTATCCCAATATGGCTGTGCTAATTGATTCATTTTTATCGTTACCTCACTCTAATTCATATTTAGTCTCTTTATAATTCCTAGGAAATTTACTTACTTATTTAGTATGTCTTTGTACTCATTTAAAAGTTGTAGCGGTGTGTTGCAAATTAAAAAGATACTATGTGGAGTGAATATAGTTTGTAAATATGTTCTGTACATATATGGAATCTTTAATTTTCCAATTGCATTTTATGATAAAGGATGTAGTTACTTAAAGAACGTTCAGATTATGAATGGTAGTTTATTATCACTATGCCATATTGAAGTGAGTAATACTAGAGTTAAAATAGATGAAAAAACTGATATTCTAAATTGAATATCAGTTTAATAATATGTGACTTATATGAATCTATAGCAATACGAAAAGCGTAAATAAGATAGCCAACAAAATACGATAGTACGCAAAAGGTTTTAAACCTATCTTCTCTAAAAGCTTTAGAAAAGTTACTACCGCTAGCATCGCTACTATAAAAGAGGTAATGAATCCTACCGCAAACATAGGGATGTCATCGACACTTAAATACTTCCAACTTTTTAGTAAGTCTAAGCCTGTAGCCCCAATCATTACAGGAAGAGCTATTAGAAAAGAGAATTCAGATGCAGTCTTATAATTTACTTTTGCTAATAGACCTCCAGAGATAGTAGAGCCAGCTCTAGAGAAGCCAGGGTATACTGCTAAGCACTGAAATAATCCGATTGTTAAAGCTTGGCGGTATGTTAAATCGTCCAGTGAATAGGCTGCTGCCTCTTTCTTTTTTACTTCTGCAAAGAGCATAAGAATTGCACCTGCTACAAGTCCAATCACAACAGTGTATGGCTGGAATAAGTATGTTTTAATAATATCATGTAGTAGCAAACCAGCAACCACTGCCGGAAATACGCCAAGAAATACATGGAACGCGTTGAATTTTTTTTCTTTCTGTAGAAGAGGCTTAATATTACATAAAGAAACGAGACGTTTATGATATAAAATTGCAATGGCTAAAATTGCGCCTAGCTGAATAACAATTTCAAACGTTTTCGCTCTTTCTCCCTCAAAGCCTAATAAATGCCCGACTAATATAAGATGGCCAGTAGAGGATATAGGTAAAAATTCAGCTAATCCTTCTACAATACCGAGTATGAAGGCAATAATGATATCGCTCATAGTTTCACTCCTACAAATTAATGAATGTCTACTTTTTTAAAATAGAATAGTGTTGCAATAAATCCGGAAATTGTCGTTACTGCAATGATGATATAAGAATACTCTGGTGGATATGTCGGTTGTAATTCGTTATTTGCGATATCTAGAGTAGCGGTCCACGGGAATAAATCTTTATGCTTGGAGTTTACGAGCATAAGATTAGTCATTGTAATAATGACTGTTAATATAATGGGCGGTACATAGCTCTTCATTACAAGAGTTAGTAGCACAATAGGTGAAGACAATAGAAAGAGAAGTCCACCACATATTAAAAATTCTAGGAAAGAACCTAAAAGTAAAGAAATGTTAAAGCCAGGGAAGTTCCCCAATAGCCCTAATATTAAAGTAAGTGCCCAAGCGACTAAAGTTAGCATCATAATCCAAAGAAAGAGAATGATGAATTTACTTATAATAAAGCTAATGCGCGACACGGGGATAGTTAGTAAATTTTTCAGTGTATCTTCTGCATATTCACGGGTAAGCAAATATGCAACCACTACTCCATATAAGGGGAATCCTATAACTAAAGTAGTATATAAGTTAACGTCAGTGAATAATTGATGGAACCAAATAGTTGGAGTAGGCTGTTTTGTTTTTATATGTATATAAGAGGCTACTACAACTAAGAAAGGTGCGACACCAGCACCAATAATGCTAATTAAAAACATATTAGAGCGTTTTAGTTTTAAGAGTTCTGTATAGAGTAGATTAACCAATTGTTCCACCTCCAACTAGTTTGGTGAAATAATCTTCTAGTCTATCTTCGCTTATCATCATTTTTAATACTTCAATATCGTTAAAAACAAACGTTCTGTTTATGTATCCTTGTTGTCCAAAATGAGAGTAAATACGAATATTTCCTTCATCATGTACTTCATAATCAAAAATTTGAAGATGATTTTCTAATAACATCACAGCTTTATCGTCATTATTCACTTGAAACTCTATGTACTTACGGTTTGCTTTGCACAGCGTATCAAGAGAAACCTCTTCTAGTAACTTTCCTTCATGAATAATTCCGATACGATCGACCAACTGTTCTATCTCGGCTAATATGTGACTAGAAATGAGTATTGTTATATTTCTTTCTTGAGCTAAAGAATGAATAAGTTTTCGTATTTCTGTACGCCAAGTTCTCCTATAAACGTAGCGGCGTGAAATGGAGGGGCTGACTCTTACACAGCCTAACTATTTGTTCGAATTTTATGGGTGAAACTCCCATTCTAGGATA
>NZ_JAKUGE010000098.1:0-3440 GCF_022663795.1 Bacillus cereus group sp. BfR-BA-01349 | reverse complement strand
AAAACTAAAAGGATTGTCCCCTGTGCAATACAGAGTTCAATCCTTAGTAGCTGCTTAATATATTTGTCTAATTTTTTGGGTTCAGTTCATTAAAGGGAACAAGAAAATGCCAGCTGAAAAAAGACCATCTATACTCATCTCTTTATTCGCTTTAATTTGTTTAGGGCTATGCTATTATATCGCTGGTTATCCGCAAGGCTACGTAACGGAAAAAAATGTGCAAAATGGATCTGTCTTTTTTATTATGTTATCTATTTTACCGCTCGTAATAGTCGGGACATATTTATTCTTTTCACAAACATTCCTTCTTTTCATCTATATTTTAAAGAAGCGCAGAAAGTTTTATTTGAAACAAATAAATATGTTATGGATTTCAGATTTAGTTTCTCGTACACGCAGTAATATTAATGTACTCTTTATTGTTTCTATGCTATCTGCACTTGCATTTACGATTATTATTGGATTATTCGCCGCTAATAACAATACGAAGGCATCAGTACTAGAGCGATATCCCGTTCCCTTCACGTATACATCAGAAGGTGACAATTCCCTTGAACAAAAGCATATTTCTACAATTGAAACGGAGCTTACAACTAATAATTTTCTTTACAAAAAATATAAGTTTACAGTATTAAAAGATACAGCTTCCAAAGAAGATATTATGCTTATGAAGATGAGTGATTATAACGCAATTGCTAAACAATTGAAAAGACCGGAAATAACAATTGATTCTACAGAAGTGTATATTATTTCTCGCCACTCACCAGAACTTCTCGATCTCGTATCTAATCCATTTGCAAAGCAAAATACGATTACACTTGGATCTAATAAAAAAGAATTTCATATTAAAGGGTTTATTAATAAAGGAATCGAACCATCATTTGCATTCCCTCATTTAGCTGTCGTACAAGATTATGTATTTGATAATATGATTCCTCATATTGAAACAACTGTAATCTATAACTATTTCGTAGAAAACTGGGAAAATGCAATCGTTCCAACAAAAAATATGTTACGTGTTATTAGTGGTGATGCACGTGAGTTCTACGAAAAGCATACTGAAGAGAAAGCTCAAGTTCCTTTCTTCATACATACGGCTACGGATGAACTTATTTACGGTAAAGGAAATGCAGTTGCTCAATTCTTTATTTGGGCATTTCTCGGCTTTATTTTCTTTATCGGTGCGGCTAGTGTTCTATACTTCCGTATGTATAATGACTTAACAACTGAAAGACAAAAGTATATTACGATTACAAAGCTTGGCTTAACTGAATCAGAAATGTTTCGCTCTGCTACCATTCAATTAGGAATTTTATTTTTCGTTCCTTACATCGTTGCTGGTGTTCACACGTTATTTGCGGTTAAGTTTTTACAAAGCATGTTTTCTTTCTCATTACTAAAAGAGACATGTATCGTACTCACCTTTTTCGGGATTATCGAGATTATTTTCTTCTTCTTAATCCGCTCTCTGTACATTAATAAATTATCACAGCATATCAAAATATGAATAAAATGGCCTTGTGCATATTGCACAAGGCCATTTTCAATAGTTTTTAATAATTAGCAGCAATATCCGCCGTAGCCACCAGCATAACCACCGTAACCACCATAACCACAACCGCCGCCTCCACCGAAGCAGCTAGCACCGATGATAATTAATAAAATAAACAATACGATTAGAAGCGCAAAACCGCCTCCGCACCCATGTCTGCGGTTACAATCATCATGTCTGTGTTCACACTTTTCGCTCATTACTCTATTCCTCCTTTAGTATCATTCATAACAAGTTCACCTTGCTCTAAATGAGGGGATTCCATTTATAGTATGTTTTCAGGGCGAATAGGAAGCTTGGCTTTCTTAAAAACGGGCTTGTTTTCGGAAATGGGCTTCATCAAAAAAAGATACCAATTAAGGTATCTTCTAAATAAACATATTTAATAAAAGTGCAAAACCAAATGCAATAAATGATAACAATGTCTCAAGTACCGTCCACGTTTTAAACGTTTCCTTCACCGTTAATCCCAAATACTCTTTTACAAGCCAGAATCCTGCATCATTTACGTGAGAAAACATTAATGATCCCGCACCGGTTGCTATAACGAGCAATTCTAAATTTACACCTGACATGTGCTGAATAACTGGTGAAACAATTCCTGCTGCCGTCGTTAATGCTACCGTAGCTGAACCTGTTGCGATTCGAATTAATCCAGCTACCATGAAAGCTAACACAATTGGTGATAGCGATATATGCTCTGCCATTTGCGCAATCGCTGTTCCAACGCCGCTTTCAATTAATATTTGTTTAAATCCACCGCCTGCACCGATAATTAAAATAATGGAACCGACTGGTAATAAACTTTCATCCGTTAATTTTTTAATCATCTTTTTATTAATTCCTTGTCTTATTCCAAGTAAATAAAATGCTGCGAAACATGAAATAAGTAAGGCAATTACTGGGCTTCCTATAAATACTAAAAATTCAGTTATCTTTTTCGGTAATGAAATATATGGTGCCACTACTGATAAAATCATCAATACAACTGGTAATAAAATAATGAAAAATGAAACTTTACGACTTGGTAAATCTGTTGATACAGTCGTAACTCGAACAAGCTCTGGTTCATTTTCGGGTATAACCCTTTTATGTACCCACTTTGCAAATATCGGTCCTGCGATAATGGCTGCTGGTAACGCGATAAGTAATGAATATAAAAGTACCTTTCCTAAGTTCGCGTTATAAATACCGATTGCTGTCATCGCCCCTGGATGTGGTGGCACAAGCCCGTGCACAATAGATAATCCAGCAATAACAGGTAACGCAATTAATAATATATTTTGCTTCGTCGTTTTTCGAATCGAAATAACAAGTGGTAATAATATGACGATCCCCACTTCAAAAAACACTGGAATCCCTATAACAAAACCTGCAAATAACATAGCCCAAGGTAGTTTCTTCACACCGAAAAATCGAATAAAGAAGTCTGCCACTTGCATGCCCGCCCCTGAATCGGACATCATTTTTCCTAAAATTGTTCCGAGGGCTAAAATACCAACTAGATGCCCTAGTACACTACCAACACCAGTTTCATAGGCAGTCACTATTTTCGTCAAATTCAGTCCAGACATAATAGCTAAAAATAAACTCGCCACTGTTAAACTAATAAATGCATGCCATTTCCACCATGATACCCCTAAAATAACAATTGTGATCGCAAGTAACGTGACGATTAATAAGTATATATCCATCTCTCATTCTCCTTACTTTTATCCCGATTGGTGTGGGCTAATAATTAGTGGGTGATGCCCTCCTCCACTAATTAAAGTTTTACTTTATAAAAAAAGAGGGAACATTGGTCATCTCCCTGTCAAGTAGACAGTAATAAAAAGAGTATTATGCCACGGCCTTTTCCCGATATTCTATCGGGGAAAGGCCGTGAAGT
>NZ_JAKUGE010000097.1:0-3639 GCF_022663795.1 Bacillus cereus group sp. BfR-BA-01349 | reverse complement strand
AACGCCATCCTTTCCTATGATTCTACAAAAAGAATAGCGTATTTTTTCATTTTAGGGGGTTTTTTGTTTTGTTAGCTTGATAGCAATGTGGCGGTACCCCAATTATGAAGAAATCAAGAAATACAGTATACATATTGAGATTATAGTAAACTAAAATCTTATAAAACTCCTAAACTAAAAGATTATGAACAGACTAAAATTGGACGGATTTTCTATTTTAGAGTATAGAAGTATAACTGGATATCGTGTGAAGGTGGGCTTGTTATTATTCCTTCTTTCCATTCGAAAGGGATAATAACAAGAAATTTGCAAGAGCTGTTGTGTGTGAGATTTCAGCATACGCACTGAGAAAGCAATTCGAAAAAAAGACAACAAAAAAACCCACGCTTCACCGTCACAAGTACAAGCGTGAATCTAGAAAAAGATAATGCATAATAACAGCCACCTTGACAATAGCAGTTATGAGAAGGGGTGTTGACAGCATCTCGTCTTTTTTTAGTTTATGCAATTCAGTTAAGTACTATACTGTATATATATTGGATATGAATTCAATATATGTCTAATCATTATAAAAATAACACATAAAAAAAAGTCAATTATTCAACTTATAAGACGTAATAAAATAAAAAAATCAAAAAATAAATAATGCTAACAATAGTACACCTTATTTTAATTATATATTTTCAATTCTAGTAAGTGCACTTATTTTTTAAATAACCTATTAAGACAATATAGGAATTGAGTGTATAAGGTATTAGATGAAACTTAACATCAATCTAAAATAATAACATACATGTAAACAATATTTACATTTGAGAAAAGGAGAAAAATTAGTTTGTAAATTTCGAAAACCAAGATATGATGAATTTATATTAAATTATACAAATGTAAGGAAGTGAATGTTTTGCTAATTTATATTAACAGTGGATAGGAATTTGTTTTCGTGCTAGGTATCAATTTAATTTGTTCTATAAGATAAGTGAAGTACGATCAAAATGAATACTTTTGTGTATTAGATCAATAGGTAAAATAATAATAAATTTTATATTTGAACCTTAAAAAATTATTTAATCAAATCTTTTTCACTTTAAAAACAAAATATCCAGAAAAAACAATAGTTAACGGAGGGGTAATAATGAAATACAAGTCATCAAAAGTAGCAATGTGTACATTATCAGCTTTAATGCTTTCGACAATCGCCACTCCAAGTATATCTGTTTTCGCTGCAGAAACAACTTCGTCACATGCGGTTACTAATCAGCAAACAATTACGCAGCGTGCAGAATCTTATATTGATATTGTGCACAATAGAATGAAACAAAGAGATATTGAATCAAAAATGACAGGTAAATCCATTAATATGCAAGAACAAATAATTGATGGATGGTTTTTAGCTAGATTTTGGATATTTAAGGATCAAAATAATAGTCACCAAACAAATAGATTTATTTCATGGTTTAAGGATAATTTGGCTAGCCCAGGAGGGTATGATAGTATCGCTGAACAGATGGGCCTAAAAGTAGCAGCATTAAATGATATGGATATATCAAATGTAAATTATACTTCTAAGACAGGGGATACTATATATAATGGTGTTTCAGAATTAAAAAATATCACAGGAACAACTCAAAAAATGAAAACAGATAGTTTTCAAAGAGATTATACAAAATCCCAGTCAACTTCAATCACCAATGGATTACAATTAGGATTTAAAGTTTCAGCTAAAGGAATAGTGGCCTTAGCCGGTGCGGATTTTGAAGCAAGTGTAAACTATAATTTATCCACTACCGCAACTGAAACCAATACAATATCTGATAAATTTACCGTTCCTTCACAAGAAGTCACATTAGCGCCAGGACATAAGGCGATCGTAAAACATAGTTTGAAGAAAATGGTATACTCTGGAACGCATGATTTAAAAGGAGATTTAACAATTACTTTTAATGATAAGGATTTAGTTCAAAAATTTATTTATCCAAATTATAAAGCTATTGATTTATCTAATATTCGTAAAGCAATGACAGAAATTGATGAATGGAATCATGTAAAACCTACCGATTTCTATCAATTAGTTGGGAATAAAAATTATATAAAAAACGGGGACACTTTATACATCGAAACACCTGCTAAATTCACTTTGAATGGAGGCAACCCTTATTATACAGCAACCTTTACGGAATATGATGAAAATGGAAATCAAGTCAAAACAAAGCGTTTAAATAACAAATAAGTTACTTAAAGGTAATTCATTAACAATGTATCCATTATATAATTAATTTATAAAAATAAAGTTTTAAAATTAAATCAGTTATAATTTTCTTACACAAAAAACAAAAAGAAGACTTAGAATTCTAGGACTTATTTTTGTTTTTTGTTTATATCCAATTCATCACATTTATTTGCATGATAATACTAAGACAAATGTTTATGGTGGGACGTTGTATCTCTTACAAAGGTATTCGCTACCAAGATAGATGTATTAGATTTTTCTGATGCAGAGATTCAAAAGGCTCTCACATGTAAGAAAAAAGCTTAGTACAGGTACTAAATTTCTAAATCATTTGACTTTGCAAGTTGATTCGTAAAAAAGATAAGAGCATTAAATCCATTCATTTGGGTGATAAAGTGAAAAATGGTGGAAAAAATTTAGAGATTAAATCAAATAAACCTGCCAACCTAAAAAATATAAACATTAACTTTCTAGGTTATTATAATGGTAGGGGAATTGCTACAATTCATCAGATCAGGATTATAATCAAGAGGTAAATTTGCAGAACATAAAAACTAAAATATAAATGGACGTATCAAATTTAAAAATAATAGGGAAGACAATTATCCAGAGATATATGGCTATATTCAAATAGCTCTAATAGGTCATTATTATGATACTTCAGAAAGATGCTACCCGATTCTCCAACATCTTTTTAAATTTTATTGAATAAGGTGATAAAACCGTGAGATATGTCTACATTTGAACTTGTTTTAGCCGTTGAGTTCAATTATATTGATAGCAATGTAGTTCCTTGGCTGCCACAAAGTTCGCTCTATAGTTTTTAAGATGTATTATGACTTTTTCTTTCTTTTTCTTTAAAAATATTTATCATGTAATGGGTAAACTGCGCAGGCTACTAAATGAGACTTATACTGGCGATCATTTGTCGTAAAATACATTTCAATAGTTAAACAAGTATATATGTACTACGACTTTTAAATTGACAATACTCCAGCAACATGAACATATTTTCCTTTATAACTTTGAATTCGATTTTTTTAGTAGAGTTTTTACCTTCCTTTTAAGATTTAATTTTTTATACTTGACTATATATTTTAACGGTGTAATATTATAGATGTTGGTTAATATTTCTATAAATGGAAGGTGTTTTACAATGTTGACTAAATTGCAAGAAAACTTTTTTAACCGGTTAAAGGTGTCTTGGAAAGAAGATGTAAGCTTTAAAGATATACATGGGATTCTTCTGCAAATGGGATATGTATTACCCTATGAAAATTTAGACGTTATGGACAAAAATATCAAAAAAATTACCAGGGAGAATATCCAAAATAAATTATTATTAACCCATCGTGGAGGGCTATGTTACGAGCTTAATTCCTTATTGTATTATTTTTTAATCGATTGTG
>NZ_JAKUGE010000096.1:0-5053 GCF_022663795.1 Bacillus cereus group sp. BfR-BA-01349 | reverse complement strand
CGCCATCCTTTCCTATGATTCTACAAAAAGAATAGCGTATTTTTTCATTTTAGGGGGTTTTTTGTTTTGTTAGCTTGATAGCAATGGGGTATTTACACACGTGATTCCTACCATTCTTTATACGGAAACCAACTGTTTATGTACTCTCGCACATACCTATATGAATCTGATGCAAAAGGTAATTTAATACCGATGGATCAACTTCCAGCATTAACAAATAGTGGTTTCTCTCCTGGTATGATTGCTGTTGTTATCTCTGAAAAAAATACAGATCAATCTAACTTACAAGTCGCTTATACAAAACACGCCGACGACTACCAACTTCGTCCAGGCTACACATTCGGAACTGCAAACTGGGTTGGAAACAACGTAAAAGACGTTGATCAAAAAACATTTAATAAATCATTTACACTAGATTGGAAGAATAAAAAGTTAGTAGAGAAAAAATAAGTAAAAAAACGAAGGGACTATTTAGACTCTTCGTTTTTTTACTTATTCATAATAAGATCCCGCGAGTAATACCGTCGCTATGAAATTCCATGATATATTTTTAGGCATCTCTTCACCTTTATTTTGAAAAGCATCCATTAAAATATCAATGCTTTCGTCACTTATAATCAATTTATCCCCTTTTATTTCCTTTTTATAAAAAGACATATTTCCTCTCCTTTACTCTCTTATACATATCCCTTGAAGACTCTCTTTTTCTTTCTATCACACTAAACCACGCACCACTTCTTCCAATAATAAATTCAACCATTCATCCAATTTGTTTTAAAACACTCTAATACACTCAGCTTTCTTTCCATAGTACTATCTCGACATTATACTCATTCTTTAGAAAAGAAAAAGCACTCCTCATTGCTTCATCTACTACAATAAGGCTAGAATAAATTAATCCTCTTTGAGCATCGTCATATCCAATGAAATGTAATACTTCTTTTGTATATAACATGAAATCTTCTAATTCTAATTGCACACCAAAGTCCCAATTTTCATGTGCATACCATACAATAATCTTCTTAGACAATAAACTAGTTAATTCACGTTCAAATTCTTTTATTTCATTGATAACTTGTTCAGCATTTAATTCACTCATAACTTTGATAGGATTCGGTGTTTCATCAATTAAAAAGTTTACTAATGAAGCAATTTTCTTCCCGCTAATAATCTCAAATTCTTTTATAGACGGACATAACATTAAAAACTTTTCTCTAGTAGCCTTTTCCTCTACCTTTTCTCTTAACATTGCAATTTTCTTTAGACGTTCATTCACATTTATCACCTCATACATTCAGTAAATTAACATAATAAAGCCTATCATCCGTTTGAAAATACATAACCGATCCGCGGCTATAATAATTAACAAATTGAATCGGCTCTCCAAAATGTTCATAGTACTTTTTCTGAATGTCACTTAATTTATTTTTTCGAAAAAAATTCATTTATGCTCTACAACCCTCTTTCTACTATACAACCTTGTTATTAAAGATAGATTTCTTCTTTCCAACTACTGGATTTAGATTGAACTACTATTAGATTTTCACTTTCCCATTTTAATGTCCCTAAGAATCTAGAATATACCATTTCATTCCCTACCTCTTCCACCAATAGTTGATCTCGAATCTTTAATCCCTTTTCATCATACACTTCACATCGTAGTTGGAAACCTTTAACACGATGAATTCCTTTTAATATCGCTATCCTCTTACGGCTTGGGCTTTTCTTAGGTGTCTTCCCAACTAAAAATATTCCTTCATAGTTTTGCTTCACAATTTCATCTAAAGATTCCTCTATATACCCTTTCACAACAGATGATGAAAGAGTATAGTTTTCTTCAAGTCCAGGGACAACATATTGGCGTACTAATTTGCAAAACTCTTTGTATTTCTCTTCAACTGAATTTAATGCTAAAAAGTCCATAAAATCATATGGAACATATATACGAATTTCACCCAAAGCTCTATTCACTTCATATGAAATATCAGTGTTTTCGTTAGCTAAACAAAAGACAGTTACTTTTTCAATCTCTCTTAATCCCATCTCAAACTCGCTAACTTTCTTTGAGAAAATTAGCTCAAAAATTCTAATTTCATGTACAAGCAAATAATGTTTTTTAGGACGTTTTTTTTCCAATCGTAAAACTTTACTTCAAGCAATATAATTCACTCCTTTAAATTTATCACCATGCATCGAGGACCTATGATACCTTTTATTAATTTATTAAACTGTACTCCTTTTTCATTCTACCTTATCTATATTTTTAATATGCTCTACTCACAACGCACACGGTGACATAACAGCCATAAATACATCACTTCTCTCACCTGGTGCTATATACACTCCTTCTGCATCTAAATATTTAATGGAAAAGGCTGCTAGCTCATACGCCATTTCTTGATCGCATTCAAAAAGTGGATTTATAAAAACCTCACTTCCTGTAATCTTTTGTAAATCTTTCAAACAGTTAGACTTACTTCTTGCATAATCAGCCACATTCTCATTAGCCCAAGACCACATCCAACTGTTACTCTTTTCAGACCAAGAACCTATAAAAACAACACTAAATTCAAGTAATACTTGACCATTTTTTTTAAACTGTAATATACATTGATCTTGATCATACCAATACTCATCAAAGTTATAGATATTATAATCTGAAATGAATTTTTGCTGTTTACTTTCTAATTTGTCATAACACATAACAAGATAATTTTCGAATTGTTCATCCGTCATTGCCAATTATCACACGCTCCCTTCCTTCAAGATCTCCGCTACAAACAATATATCTTACTCTCTCAAAACCTATATAAAGTGAAACTTTAATTAGCCCTTACCAATTGGGCTTTTACCAGTAGCCCCCGCCCACATATCATATACGTTTCTATCACTAAGATATCTTAATATATACAAAGAAAGAAGAACTTATATAAGCCCTTCTTTCCGTAAATAGTTTCTTTACTTCGTCTAATTTATTTTATCACGATAAATAAATTCAATATTACACAAATGCACCCCAACCATCTGTATATCCACCAAACTCTTCACCTAGTTTATTCAATTCCTTTTGCATCTCTACAATATCCTCATAAATTAAGAACATTTCTTTAGAACAAGTACACGTCCAATCTTCAAATTCTTCATTATAATCTAATTCACAATTTAAGCCCAGCTCTTGTAGTCTGCCAATTATTTTTTCTCCATTACCTTGATCAGGAATTGCAATAAAGAAATCTACTATATGTTTTTTATTAAAATCTATACCTTGCTTGTATAACATATTTAATACTTGTCCATCTTCATCTTTTGGGAATTTCATTATTTCTCCCCTTTTCTATAGCATATAATAAACCTTCATTTGGAACAAAAAATATTCCATTACTTAAAGTCCTCTTTACCCGTTATTTTTAAGTTTTTTCCATTCTGTATACCTAATATCGATCACTTCTTTTAATTTAAAGTAATTTTCCCAAGTATCTTGCACTTGATATAATGTATCACACTCTAAAAATACATCATCATAATCATCTAAATATAAACCTTTTTCAAAATCAAAATAATCTATTGCAAATTGATTCCCTTCATCATTTAACATGTCATCGCTTAAAACCCCATCCCAGAACATATAAACTTGAGTCCCAGTCATTTTTCTAAGCTTAAATTTATTAATTTCCTCTTCGGTCTCTTCTAAAAATTCATCACTAAATAAATTATTATCAATAATCCAACCTAAGAACATTCCAGTATGTACAAATGCTTGCTCCATCGGTAATTCTTGTGGGAAATCTCCTTCATAATGATATTTAGCTTTATCGTAAATTATTGTTTGGAACAAGATTCTCACTCCTATTTCACATAATATAATTGAGCTCAAATAAATAATTCTTTGATACACTTTTTAAAAAGGTAAGTTGACTAGACTCTGTGGGGTTTTTGCTTCCAAAGGCTAAGTCTATCGCTACTGCTCAAGGTTACAGTGCACCATCATCACTCGCAGGCACTATCTCAAACCGGCTAAAATTCGATATGGGCTTTCCAGTATTATAAAACCTGTAAATAAAAACCCCTATAAGTTACATTCGAAGTTTATATCTAATCATAAAAACGTCAAATGTTTCCTTCTAGGGGCTACCAATATTTATGATTAATAGAAAATCTAGAGTTTAATGTTTTTCCAACCAGAAAAACCAGATATAAACAATTAACCCCACTATAATCACGAAAATGAATAACTAACCTTGTTTATCCTAGATTCATATTAGAAAGAAAGTTTTCAAATAACTCCAATTCAAATTTATCCCTCGTCTTTAAATACTCTCTCTTTTTCTCAATGATTTGTTCTAATATCTCTTCTTTATTTAATAACAAGGCTAATCCAATAGCATTTTGTGCTCGCGTCCCATCAAATATTGTCCCTATTAATCCAGCCTCATCATCATCTCTTACACATAAATCAAATACATTTTCCATATCTACATACTTATCAATATATGGAATGAAGTATTCCTTAACTTCTTTTAAAATATCCATAGTAACAGGTAAAATATCTTCTTCCTTTTCAACACGCCACCTTTTTTGCTCTCTATAGACTAAATTCCCTAAATCAACTCCAATTGTATAGGTCTCCTTTTTCTCTCTAATTGTTAAACCGTCAGCCCATTGATTTTTCATATTTTCTAATTCATCAAAACGAATTCCCACATCCACCGTCACATCAAAATCTTCTAGGTGATTGATAAAGGCTAAATGTATACCTATTTTTCCTTTATCAAATTTTTTCACCAGGTCTTGTTGTGTAATCCTAATCTTATAACCGTCTTCTTTTAACTCTTCACCTAGACCTTGCAGTAGCTTTAATTTTAATTCTTTTTTGTTCATATAATTCCTTCCGTTCTCTATTTTGATTTGTCCCACGAGGATTAGATACATGTCCTATCCTATATATAAAGAAAAAAGAGCCTATATTGGTCATCTCCCTGTCAAGTAGACAGTAATAAAAAGAGTATTATGCCACGGCCTTTTCCCGATATTCTATCGGGGAAAGGCCGTGAAG
>NZ_JAKUGE010000095.1:0-5108 GCF_022663795.1 Bacillus cereus group sp. BfR-BA-01349 | reverse complement strand
ATGGGACGCCGTATGACGGGAAACTGTCACGTACGGTGTTAGGTGGGGGAAAAGGTGGAGATGATATCAAAGCTTTACCTATCACGCACAACTTGTTGCCTTATTAGGCCCGTCAGGTTCTGGGAAAACGACGTTATTACGCATTATTGCAGGATTAGAAGAAGCGGATGGAGGCTCTGTTTCATTTGATGGAGAAGATTTAACAGACATTCACGTGAAAAACAGGCAAGTCGGTTTCGTCTTTCAGCACTATGCGCTCTTTAAGCATATGAATGTATTTGAGAATGTCGCTTTCGGTTTAAAAGTAAGAAAGAAAAGCTTAAGACCGTCAGCAGAAGCGATAGAAGAAAAGGTAACAGAATTATTAAAGCTCGTAAAAATGGATGGCTTTGCTAAACGTTATCCAGCGCAATTATCTGGTGGACAACGTCAACGTATTGCACTAGCCCGGGCACTTGCAGTCGAACCGAAAATTTTATTACTTGATGAACCGTTCGGTGCACTCGATGCAAAGGTGAGAAAAGAATTACGAAGATGGCTCCGAAAATTACATGACGAATTTCAAATTACGAGCGTATTCGTAACGCATGATCAAGAAGAAGCGTTAGACGTTGCAGACCGCATCGTTGTAATGAATGAAGGCTGTATTGAACAAATGGGAACACCGGAAGAAGTATATGAAAACCCAGCAAGTCCGTTTGTATATGACTTTTTAGGAAATGTAAATTTATTTCACGGCCGCGTTCATAAAGGAAAGCTAAATGTAGGATCGGTCGAACTAGAAGCACCAGAGCATAAGCACGTTTCCAACGTAGACGGAATAGCCTACGTAAGGCCGCATGACTTATCAATCTCTCGTACGAAACAAAGCATAGATGCAATCCCCGCAAAAGTATCTTATTCTCACGCAGTCGGACCTGTCGTATATGTAGAATTAAAACGAGACGGAACAGATGAATATTTAGAAGCAGAAATTACGAAAGAACAGTTTAAACAGCTGAACATTCAAGCGGGTGATTTCGTATACGTACAGCCGAAAGAAGTGAAAGTGTTTATTCCGGAGGATTTTGTAATTTAAGAGTGTTTACTCTTAAATTACAAAATCTATTAATAAGAAAAGGTCTCCTAAAAGATATTTTAGGAGACCTTTTCTTTGTTTATCGTAATAACTTTTTCTCATATGAAATGTAGTAGGAAGTTTGTATATATAATAGCGGAGCGTGTTCGAACAACTATTTGATATGAGTAGTAATGAAGATATTCTTCCTACTTTCTTACATAAAATTTTTAATTTTGGATATTTGTATCATATGTTTCTGCAACAAACACAAAGTCTACATGCTCTTTATCAATAAAAATACTTGTTTTAGATGGAAGACCTGTTATGGTAGAAACAATATCAACCTCAACAAGGTCAAATCCTACACGATAAGCATCTGAAATTTCAATTCCACCAGTTAGAAAATGCAATCCATCCCCAAATGACTTAAATACAAATACATTTTCTTTCAAACTTTTATTATCCATTTCAATCCATTCTTCGTTAATATAAATCTTAAATGTCGTGCACTTTGGAACACACTCGATGTGATGTATCCCTTTATAACTATTAAGCGAAAACATATAGGTATGAGTTTCTTTAAAGTTAATATCTATCCCGTATTTAAAAGCAAAGGTTTTATATACCATTTCATAAAACAATGGCATTACAATATCATCCCATGCGTCATAGGCAAAAGCATGAATTGGTATTAGATGAGGATATAAACTTACAATCGCTTTTTGAAAATTAAGTAAGATGGTTGTATCTGTAATTTCTTTTAAAGAATCATCTATTTCATGGTCATAATCTTTCGAAATTCTGTTATCAATCATATGACAAACTCCTTACATAGTCTTCTATATACTACGTTTTTCCGCATCATCAGTTTGTGCCTTCTTCAACTAAATTGCAAGTTTAACCGATGATTCCAAAAAAGCCCTTGTCTTATTTTATCAATCGTTAAATGGGTTGGGATACTACAAGCATTAATGAGAAAAGAAATCGTCTTTTCTTTTTTTATGATAGATGTATTTATTTTTAAACTGCATTTACTTTACTCTTTATTTCATTTAGATTTGAATATGTAACATTATTGTGTTAAAAAATATTTCAGCGAGGTGAGTTTATGAAAGAAAAGAAATGGTATAGGCAATTAGTCGTGATGGTGTAGGAGAATCATCTAAGGCCATTTTAAATGTTGTTAAAACTGGTAAAAAAGTTATACAAAGTGGCGGTAGAACTAAATATACTAGTAAACAGGCTGTAGTAGTTTTAAATAAAAAAGGTAAAGTAATTACAACTTTTGCTAAAGGTTCAAAATACATAAGGAAAGGAAAAAATAAGGTTGTTTAAATTAAATAAAGAGATGCAGATTTTATTGAAACAGACATTAGAATCACAAAATAAACATTTACTATGGTTAAATGTCTATGAAGACTTAAGTATGATAGAAACTGAAAAAATAAATAAATTGAGAGATATTATAGCAGATGAATTAATGGAGAAAGGTTTTGATGAACGAGACAATATAAACGATTTGGGAAGAGCATTAGAAGAGCTAATTGATATCTTAGGAAATTTAATACCTTAGAAAATGTTAAGCTGTATTGCAAAGTTTTTAGCAGATGGAAAGTTCCGTCAATTACAGAATGAAAGATTATATAACTTTTAGCAATGCGCTTAATACGAGCGTAGCTATGATTAGAGAGTTTTATATGTGTAAAATAACTCCAAAAATATAAGGATATATTCTGAGGGCGTATGATTATATAGTACATTTACTTATTCGAATCTTTAAAAGGAGGGGGAACATGGGGAAAATAATAGGGATTATTCTGATTATAGGTGGTATGATTCCATTAATTTATGCAATGATACAAATCTATCGGCAATGGAAAGAAAAAGGGCCTTCTTTTGCTCTTAAATCAATAATTTTCCTAGCCGTAAGCATTTTGCTAGATACTGCAACAACTATTATATTGTGTATAGTAACAGTATTCATTGGTATTTGTTTAATTATCTACATATAATAAGTTCAAGAAGGCTAACTTATCGATTGGTACTAATTGGAGGAATTGTATGAACTTCATTTTACATGGATCTAAACATACAGTTTTAGCTTCCGTTTTTGACTCATTTCAAGGTAGGGAAAAAGAATTTAATTGGCTTATAACAGACATAGAGATTGTCGCACATCAGGAAGAGAAATTTATCCGAGATTATCCTAAAATGTCGCATCCAATAGTTTGGATAGCAGGTGAAGATCTTTCAAATCTCGTAAAGAAATATAATCCTCAATTTATTTGGGGCGTACTATCTGCGTTTGATAAGTCTATAAACATTGATATTAATAATTTGCTTGTAGAGCCCTATGCAAATGGAAACGAAGGGCTCTGGGTACCAAGTCCAAATATTCAGCACCCTCAAGCAAAACTTGAAATTGTTTGTTGGGATTCCAGTTTGATGTTGTTATTAAGTAACGATATAAATATTGATGATAAATTTAGAAATTACTTTAAAGAAGCTAGGGATTTAAATGCCTATAATTCGGAATTTTGATTTTAATGGAGACAACATTAATCCGTTATACGAAACAGATATGAAAAAGGGAACGGTATGCATACTCTACAAGTAGCGTATTATAAGGTGAAAAGCGGATTCTCTGTGAGGAGAATTAGATTATTATTGATTTATAAAAACAATTAGGAATAATAAACTTAATATTATTAAGTAAGAATAGGATGGGAATAAATATAACTTTGAGAGAAAAGAAGGTGTATTATGGAGTTTACATTCGAAAAGGTTCAATGTATTGAAGATGCAAATATATATCGTGTTAGTAATGTAACTGATATTTATGAAATAGATTTATTTGATGATGATAATCGTAATGTTGATAATTTAAGTTTACTTGTTCAAGAGAGGATTAATCAGTTTATTGTACATGTAGATAAATCTGAGGAAAAAAATGTGAAAGAAGAAATAGAGTCTAAAAACATTTCCTACACAGTTTTTGATTCGGGAAGAAGGAACCTTTTCTTTGTTTTTGATTCTATACCAAGGACAGAAGTATCATATATAATCAAGTATTTTTATGGTGTAAGTATAGAAAATACTTTTGCTATTATCAGTTTAGGAAATAGCGTTGGTATTAAACTAGAGGAAATAAATCAAAGTAAATTGATGAAGTGTTTAATGGGAGAATGTGTTGTACCACAAATCGAATTAGTTCCATCATCGGCGTGTGCATTTATCCAATATGATGGTGCGCTTTTAACAATTGCTAGTAATAATTTTGATATTTGTGCAACATGAAAATAATAAGATGTAATTAAATGATTTTTTTAGCGCAAGGAGATACAAGAGGATAGTTTCTAAGCTATTAAATGATAGTTTAGGATACATGACAATGTTACATATTAGTATGGTGTAGATGCAAAATGATTGTCGAATCTTTCTAGTGAAAATAGAATAGCTGCATTAAAAATTTACAATGAACCTTATGCTATAGGAAAAGAAAGAGGGAATTGTTGATGTGGATAGCGTTTCTAGAATTTTTAGAGTTTATTATAGTTTTGAGTTTAAGTCTTATATTAACATTGGTCGTTTTTTTTTCAAGAAAATTATCTGTTTGATATTAAAGAAAGTATTACCAATAATAGGATCTTGTTAATTATTCAAGTCACACGTATTTTAATGGGAATGTGGATAGTATTTGTTACAGAAACTACTATAATTGCTGTCTCAAAAGTGACTGCAATTCAATTAATTATTTTACTTCTTTTTTGGGCATGCTCGAAGTATGTACAAAAAACTCGTGAAAATTGGCTAATTACTATAGTTGCTTTTGTTATTTATGGTGTTGGTACATACTTGTATATTCAGTTTGCTTTTAGAGGCTATTAATATATCACCAGAAAAGTTAGTGGTTAGAAAGATGCATTTGTTAAATGTGTATATGAAGGAAGAGCGAATATGGTATTATCCCCTATAGGTAGACAGTAAAAAAAGAGTCCATCTGATATGATGGACTCAATACTGTTTTATCTGGAGGGGATTTTTTTAT
>NZ_JAKUGE010000094.1:0-6289 GCF_022663795.1 Bacillus cereus group sp. BfR-BA-01349 | reverse complement strand
TTTATTTTATCTTTTGAAGAAAATTTAGCCATAAAAAATGCACCTCCAATTGTTAGTTATGTGTCTAACAATTGGGGTGCACTTCATAATGTGCGAGCTTTTTTATACTTATAAAATACTTATCGTTTTCCTTTTTCATAAGGAGTTCCTAATGCTTTCGGAGCTTCAGAACGACCTACAAAACCAACAAGCGCTAATATTGTGAATACATATGGTAATATCGTTAATAAAACACTTGGAATTTGATCTAATACAGGAATTGTTCCGCCCGTTACACTTAGAGATTGCGCAAAACCAAAGAATAGAGCTGCACCTAATGCGCCTAGTGGATTCCACTTCCCAAAAATCATAGCAGCTAAAGCTAAGAAACCTTGTCCTGTAATAGTTGCCCCTGAGAAGTTATTAGAAATTGACATTGCAAAAATCGCTCCACCAATTCCAGCAAACACTCCTGAAATACAGACTCCAATATAACGCATTTTATATACATTAATCCCCATCGTATCCGCTGCCATTGGGTGTTCACCAACAGCACGTAGACGAAGACCGAACGGTGTTTTATAAATAACATACCAAACAACGAATGCTAAAATAATGGCAATATACGACGTTATTGGTACGTTCGAGAAAAATATTTTCCCTAAAACCGGAATATCCGAAAGGCCTGGAATATCAATCTTTTCAATACGATACTGAATAAAGTCAGTCTGCCCTTTATCAAAAATCTTCTTAATTGCAAATACTGTTAAACCAAGAGATAAGAAGTTAATGGCTACACCACTTACAACTTGATCTGCTCGGAATGTAATAGAAGCTACCGCATGAAGTAATGCAAATAATCCACTACCAATTGCCGCAAATAATAACGCAATCCATGGAGTCATCGTTCCCCAAGTAT
This sequence comes from Bacillus cereus group sp. BfR-BA-01349, assembly GCF_022663795.1. NCBI lineage: Bacteria > Bacillati > Bacillota > Bacilli > Caryophanales > Bacillaceae > Bacillus > Bacillus cereus group sp. BfR-BA-01349. The sequence goes on along the minus strand of NZ_JAKUGE010000094.1, from coordinate 5,391 downwards.
CACCCATCAATAAGTTTGTAACAACTCCAATAAATGCACCAAATAGCATTAGTCCTTCTAATCCGATATTTACAACACCCGATCGTTCACTAAATACACCACCTAGTGCTGTGAAAATGATAGGTGCCGATGTATATAACGTACCCGTCACAAGAATGGCTAATATATCTAAAAAGCTCATTTATTTCCCCTCCTTGCTCATGCGTGTAAGCGCCCATCTTAACACATAACTACATGCAACAAAGAAGATGATACATGCAATAATTACATTAATAAGCTCTGACGGTACATCTGCCTCAAAGTTCATTTGAGGGGAAGCACTTTTCAAACCACCAAATAATAAAGCTGAAAGGATTATACCAAACGGATTATTCCCTCCAAGTAATGCTACGGCAATCCCATCAAATCCTACTCCTGTAAACGAAGACATCGCTGTCATACTCTGGAATGTCCCTAATCCTTCCATCGCTCCACCAATCCCCGCAAATGCACCAGCAATTGTCATAGAGAATACTACATTACGAGAAACTTTCATACCTGCATATTGAGAAGCATGCTGATTAAATCCTACAGACTTTAATTCGTAACCTAAAGTTGTTCGATCTAATAAGAACCACATTAAAATAGCGATTAAAATTGCTATAATAATTCCCCAGTGTAGACGTGAACCATCAGTAATAGAAGCAAGCCAGTCTGAAGATAGTGACGCACTCTCTTTAATATCATACGTTTTGTCATTACCCGCATGTAAGAAACGCTTAATGATGTCATACGTTACATACAACGCAATATAGTTCATCATAATAGTTACAATAACCTCATTCACTTGAAACTTCCCTTTTAAATATCCCGGAATGAAGCCCCAAATTCCGCCCACCAATGCGGCAAATAAAATCGATAATGGAATATGAAGGAACGCTGGTAGTGAGACTGCATAACCGAACCAAACCGCTGCAAGCCAACCAACTAACAATTGACCCTCTACCCCGATATTAAATAAACCTGTACGAAATGCAAACGCCACCGATAAGCCAGCAAGAATAAGCGGTATCATTGTACGGAGCGTTTCACCAATCGCACTTGCGCTGCCGAACATTCCTGTCCAAAGTGCACTATAACCAACAATTGGATCATAGCCACTAACTAGCATTACAATCGCTCCTACAAGTAAGCCGAAAATAACGGATAGTACTGGGACTAAAATATTTATCGTTCGTTCTGTTAAAAGCTTTTTAGCCATTTGTACCCACCTGCTCCTTCTTTGTTCCTCCAGCCATTAACAATCCAAGCTGTTGTTCATTCGTTTCTTTCGCATCAACTATTGCTACAATTTCCCCTTCATAAATAACAGCAATTCGATCGCTAACATTTAAGATTTCATCTAACTCTAATGATAAAAGTAATACACCTTTTCCTTTATCCCTTTGCTCTATTAATCTCTTATGAATAAATTCAATTGCTCCTACATCTAAACCACGTGTTGGCTGTGCCGCAATTAATAAATCTGGATTTCGGTCTACTTCACGTGCAATAATTGCTTTTTGTTGATTCCCCCCAGATAGAGCGCGTGCTAACGTTTGCTCACTAGGTGTACGTACATCAAACTGTTCAATAAGAGCCTTTGCTTTTTCTGTAATTTTGCTGAAATTTAAAATCCCTTTCTTTGAAAACGGATTTTTATAGTACGTTTGAAGAACTATATTATCTCTAACAGAAAAATCAAGAACGAGTCCGTGTTTATGACGATCTTCTGGAATATGACCAATTCCTTCTTCTGTTATTCTTCTAACAGGCCAATTTGTTATTTCTTTTCCTTTAATTGCAATAGAACCTGACTCAACTTTTCGTAAACCAGTAATCGCTTCTATTAATTCACTTTGTCCGTTTCCATCAATCCCTGCAATCCCAACAATTTCCCCCGCACGAACAGTTAAGTCAAGGCCTTTTACAGCAGGTAGTTGACGTGCATCGTGAACAACAAGGTTTGCAATTGAAAGTACCTCTTCTTTTGGCTTCGCGTCTATTTTTTCTGTTTTAAAATTCACTTGACGTCCGACCATTAATTCTGCAAGTTTATTTTCATCCGTATTTGCAACGTCAACCGTTCCAATCCCTTTTCCTTTACGAATAATCGTACAACGATCGCAAACTTCCATAATTTCTTTCAACTTATGTGTAATAAGAACAATAGATTTTCCTTCTTGTACAAGCTTTTTCATAATTTGAATTAGCTCATGAATTTCTTGTGGTGTTAACACAGCTGTCGGTTCATCAAATATTAAAATTTCTGCACCGCGGTAAAGAGTTTTCAAAATCTCAACACGCTGTTGCATACCAACTGAAATATCCTGTATTTTCGCATATGGATCTACAGCCAAACCATATTGTTCAGACAGTTTTTGAATTTCTTTAGCAGCATCCTCAACAGCAATTTTCCCTTTTTTCTTCGGTTCATTTCCGAGAATAATATTCTCTGTAACTGTAAAATTATGAACAAGCATAAAGTGTTGATGGACCATTCCAATACCAAGGTCATTTGCTATATTCGGATTTGTGATTTTTACAGGTTTACCTTTAATTTTAATTTCACCCTGCTCTGGTTGGTACAAACCAAATAGTACATTCATCAATGTGGATTTCCCTGCACCATTTTCTCCAAGTAAAGCATGTATCTCACCCTGCTTTACTTGCAGCGTAATATCATCATTCGCTACAATGCCTGGGAATACTTTCGTAATGTTATTCATCTCAATTACGTATTCCATTGTGTTCCTCCTTTTAACAGGGAACATTCCCTATTACACTATTAACTTATTAAGCAATTCGGAAGTTTTATACATACAAAGGTTAGTTCTATGAACTAACCTTTGCTATTTCTCTATTTATTTTTTTAGAGAAGCTTCGTATTCTTTATACTCTTTATCTGTAGCTGGCACTTTAATTTCACCGGCTGTAATTTTCTTTTCAAGCTCTTCTACTTTTGTTAAAATTTCAGGGTTAACTTTTTTCACGTTATCAGTTGTTTTTGAAATACCAATACCGTCATCTTTTAAGCCAAACTCTTCAATTTTCCCACCTTTTAAATTCCCATCTTTTGCTTCTTTAGCTACTTTTTCTACTGCTACATCAACACGTTTAATCATTGAAGTTAATGTTACATTTTCAGGCATACCTTCTTGATGTTGGTCACGGTCAACACCGATTACCCAAACATTTTCACCTTTTTTCTTACGGTTTTTCGCTTCTGTGAACACACCGTTACCTGTACCACCAGCAGCATGATAAATTGCGTCTACGCCTTGACCATACATTGCTGAAGCAAGAACTGTACCTTTTTCAGGCTTATCGAATGCTTCTGCATATTCAGATACGATTTCAATGTTTGGATTTACTGCCTTTGCACCAGCTTTAAATCCATTTTCAAATTTACTAATTAAATCACTTTTCATTCCACCAACAAATCCTACTTTATTTGATTTTGTTGACATAGCTGCTACCGCACCTACAAGGAATGATCCTTCATGATCTTTAAACGTAATGCTCGTTACGTTCGGTGCATCTACAACAGTATCTACGATTGCAAATTGTTGTTTTGACGATTCTTTTGCTACTTCTTTAATTGCACCCTCTAATTTATAACCAATTCCGAATGTTAAATCATATTTATCTTTCGAGAATTTTTTTAAATTTGGAATATAATCAGCTTCTTTTTCAGACTGAAGGTAACGATAATTTGTCTTTTCTTTTAAACCATTATCTTTACCAAACTTTTGTAACCCTTCCCAAGAAGATTGGTTAAATGACTTATCATCAACGCCCCCAACATCCGTTACGAGACCAACCTTGAAGTCTTTATTGTCTTTCGTGTCTTTCTTGTCACTGCTCGCCTTATCCGAGTTACCACATGCACCTAAAACTGTACTTGCTGCTAATATTAATGATAATAAAAGGCCTGCTTTTTTCTTCATACTAGAAACCCCTCCAAAAATGATATATATTTATTCTTACGCTGCTGTTCCTTACTTCTTGCTGTCACCTCCCTAAAAAGGAATTTACCTACATACGCTTTCTTAATACGTGGAAGCTAAATTTATCAGCTCTAAAGTAATTGATAGAATATAAGATTGGCTCATCATTTTGATCATAGTGCATTTGTTTTAATACAAGCAGTGCTGTTTCAGGCTCACATTCTAAAATCGGTGAAATTTTAGGGTGATAGCCAATTGGCTCAATGTGAGCAACCGCATATGTTATGCGCTTATGTGTGTTATTATGTATCACCGTTAATAATGATTCCTCATTGTAACCCGATAAATCTGGCAATATTTCTTTTGCAAGTTTATCGATACAATACACAACAGGTTCCCCATCTGCTGTACGCACGCGTTCAATCATCACTGCATTAAAACCATCTTCACTATTAAACTTCTCTTTTTCCTCTTCTGTTAAAGTTGTAGTAGATGATGATAAAAAGATTGTTCCTGGTGTTTTCCCCACACTAGAAATCATATCTGTAATACTAGAAAGTTGTTCTATTCCAGAAGAAAATAATGGCTTTGCATTTACAAATGTCCCTACACCATGTCTACGAATGACAACATTTTCTTCTTCTAAAATACGCAACGCTTCCCTTAAAGTCGCTCTACTTACGCCAAGTTCTTTCGCTAAATCAAACTCTGATGGTAACTTTTGTCGTTCTTTATACGCCCCATCTTTAATTTTTTCTTTGATGTGATCAATCACCCGTAGATATAGGTGACGACTATCGGATTTTACTGACATAAGACTCCCCCGCATTTCAATTATTCGACCTCTGATGTAAGACTTCTTTTCTCTTTTTTCAACTTACAACATAGTACAAATGACTATCCACCAAAATAAGTATAATTGTCGAATAAATAATAATAATTTTTTTAAATAAAATTTTCACTCTTTATTGCATAAAAAAAACTTTGCACCATAAACATTCCTCATTTCGAGAAAAAGTTCGGCACAAAGATCCTTTACATCCTTTGTTACACACTTTTCCTCTCATAGTCTAGCAATTCATGGTTGCCAGGTAGAAACTTATGGACCTTATCTCCAAGATTATATGAGGCAGTGATTCTTTTCGAAGTAATCTTACCACTTGCTCTCATACGTGTCAACAAAATCTAACATTTTTCTGCATTAAATATCGAACATTTACATAAAACATACTCAAAGTATTCGTATTCTAAAGAGCGACCCTAAATGTAAGCCCTTTCTTTATTACTGAGTATAGTATATAACAAAAACACTATATAAAAAAGCCTAATTGTAAATGAAGTGCACCCCAATTGTTAGACACATAACTAACAATTGGAGGTGCATTTTTTATGGCTAAATTTTCTTCAAAAGATAAAATAAAAG
>NZ_JAKUGE010000093.1:0-7351 GCF_022663795.1 Bacillus cereus group sp. BfR-BA-01349 | reverse complement strand
ACAACCTTAGTCCTATTGAATTTGGAACTAAGGCTGCTTAATGAAAAGGCACCTAATCTATTACTGTCTACTTGACAGGGGTAAGACCAGAATATCGGAATCATCTTTTAAGTGCTTGATTTTTCAGGGCTTTTTTATTAAACTGTCCATTTTATAGGGGACAGTTCAAAAATGAGAGGTCTTCTTATTTATAATTTTGTAAAATACTATCCGAGTTAACTTAAAATTACTTACTCTCTCAATTTTCATTGAAGAATAATATATCTTACGCTATCTATTGATGCTGGATAAGACACTGTATTAGTTAGAACACTTGATGAATCATTAGAATAGGTTTGAGAAGAAACAACTGTATTATTTGATAATAAATCTACTCTTACCCTTGTTTTTGGACTTATGTCCACATCAATTTTAAAACTCATAAAAATCATCTCCTTATAATATAATTGTACAGAAATAACTAAAGTCTTTTCTGTACAATTATATTATAACACATCAGTTTTTTTAAAGTCGAAATTTTCAGATGGTTAATAGGGATTTAGGGGTCATGATTGTTAAAATATAAATTGATATAAAAATTAATACAAGGACAAATTAATCAATATAAAATAAAGAGTATCCACTTACAAGTGGTTTGACCGGACGAATAAAAGACCTTCTAGTTTAGTTAGAGTAAGCCCGTCAACTCATTAATGCTCACTTCGTTTCATTTAACAAGTATCCGAGTTTTATTCTTGTCGTTTTAAAGGTTCTCTTGTTTTTATATACAATGTTATAAATCAGAATAACTAGTTAAATATACATGCAGGAAATAATGATTTCTCCAAGTAAACGATTTTTTAACTTACTAAAATGTTATTTATTATGGGTGACTTGTATGATTTAGATGATGCTATTTATTTTGGCATTTGTAATATTCCACGTTTCTTGAGTTCTCTATACAAACTACTCACATTGCACCCTACTTTTTTTGCAATAGCTGGATATTCCATCCCTTGATTAAATAATTGTACTGCTTGACACATGCAATTTTGTTCCTGTAAGCGTATCATTTGTACTTTTTTCGCAACTGCTCTCATATTGCATTCACCTCATTTCGTTTGATTGATTTTACAATTCCTCCCCATCCTACTGCGTTATCTACAATCCCTGTTATTTTCTCAGATAATTCTTATAAGAAGGCCGTTGATGCTCCCATTCCTTATTCCTATGACGGCTTTTGACCTACTATTTACAAGTCACGTTGATTTAGCTGTTTACGCAAACTACTTACATGACATCTTAATTGATTTACAATTTTTTTATAAGTATATCCTTGGCTTCGTAAAACAAGCGCTTGTTGACAAATATAATCCCACTTTAGTTTTACTTTTCGTTTTGGGTCCTTTTCATCAAAAATTAATCCAGTTCCTAATTGATATATTTCTTTTCTAATCCTACAATTATCAAGGCAATATGTGCGTACACTAGTATGGTGATTACACTCCATACAATGAAAATGCGAATTCTCGTTTCTCTTTTATTCATAATGCCAATCTCCTCGGTAAAATAGTTGTCTTTATTGTACCGTTAATAACAGCGCTTTCGAATAATGGTAGACTTGATTCATTCCAAATGAATCAAGTCTATCCTTTTTTTGATCCTACACCCAAACAATCTTAAAATTCCTCTTACCAAAATGAGTTAATGAGTCTGAATTTTCGATTTTAATAACTATACAAATGTTGAAGATCTTATAAAACTATAAATGAAAAAGAATAAGGATTCAAAATAATCCAATTTCTATAGCGGTTGGATTCCTTCTTGATGAAAATTGAAACAAAAATCTCTTTAAATCTTTATTAGGGGTAAGTTTTAAAGAAAAATCCATCTTGGTTATATTTTTTATAATTGTAAATTATAGTAAAGTGGTATTATTAACGCTGAATATTCTTAACATTAATCCCATCTATGTACATCAACAAAACAAACATTGATTTTACTTACAAAAATGGAGAAATAGCAAGCTCATTAACTTCGCCATATCCTGTAATAAAACATATATGGCTGTTTTTTCAATGTCTGTTCCATTATAAAAATATCTACTGTCTTAACTTTTTCATTATAAATTAAAAAATAGACATCTTAAATTGACTTTTTTCTCAATCCTCGAAAAAAAGGTATAAGCTTGTTACGATTATTTAATCAGCAACTTTTTCGATAGTAGGCATAACAGCAATTGGTGGAATGGAGAAAGTCCAACCTACTGAAAATACATTTAGTTTTTCACCTGGTAGATAATGATTCCCAGAAGAAATAGGAACTCTTAAAATTTTATTTTGAGAAGCCAATTCCCACCAATCATTTTGATATGAGAGTGCTTCTTCTTTTGTAGTTGTATTAGCAACAACTAGATAATTACCATCCACTGAAATAACATACCCAGTAAAGGGTATTTGTTCTTGTTTCTGGATAGTAGAATGTGTTCTATGATTTGCGGGAACCTCATTAGAATCCGCAAAAGCTGGTGTAATGCTGACAGTTAATCCACATCCTAATGCTACAGTAGTTGCTACGGTTACTAGTTTTTTTGTAAACATACTAAATTATCTCCTTTATAATATATTTGTTTATTCGTACGTTTGTATATTTCTTTTTTATAGCGTCAAAACCTCTTTACATTCAAAAAATTAACATTTTTGTCACAATTAAAGGGAATACATTAAAATTAATGAAATTGTAAAAGGAACATGCTACAGTTCTCTTTTTTTAGTTTCTATAATTGCTAATTTAGAAAGTTTATATGAAAATAGCTATTTATCAATGTGTAGTACAACTATTACACGATACCTTTTTTCCTACATTCAAAAGTAAATAAGACGGAAAGTCTCATATAACCAATGTAGTTAACAGAAATATTATGTTGCTTCATGGTCATATCAAATGCCAAAACTGCAAATGGTACATACCAAATAGCATAGAGAACTATCACAAGGCCATATGATCAAGTCATGTACCATTTCTATGAAACCTACTGGTAAATACTGTGTGTTCATCTTGGATGAATACGAAAAAGAGATTGTGCAAAAGGAAGTAAAAACCGTTGTTGAATTAGACTTTACAATGGCACAACGAGTATTATCAAGCAGAACAAAAGGTTCTATTCGTTGAAATAAACAACGTATCCTTGTAGCTAAGTTACAGGAAAAAGTAGCGAACCAACGTAAGAACTTCCTTCATCATAAGTTTAAAGAGTTCGCACCTCATTTTGATATTGTAGCTATTGAAGACCTAAACATGAAAAGACTGCCGCAAGCATTTAATTTTGGGAGAAATATCGCTGACAATGGCTGGGGTATGTTCACTCCGTTCTTAGTTTATAAACTATACGAACAGGGCAAACAACTTGTGAAAATAGGCAAACGGCTTTCTTCCACAAAAATATGTAGTAGTTGTGAATCATGACTATTCTATTCCACTCCTATCTATTTCAATTTGAGATTAATTTTCAAAAAAGTATATTGTAATACTCTTACGTTATAAATTTAATTTAAATCTTTCAAGACAAAACTTTAAAACTATTTCTTTGATTCATGAACAAGTTCACAAGAAATGAATTTAGATTTGATACCTTTTATTCTACTTAATCGTACAAACTTACAGAGTAATTTGTATGATTCAAAAGCAAAATGCAAGAAATTTAAATTGCTAACTATTATAGATTCAGCCTGGATTGCAGCACCTTTAATTTTATAATGTAGCAATTTAAATTGAGGGCGTTGCAATTAAGAAATCTTATAATTTTAATGTGTCACTATATTGTAACATATATGTTATCCCTCCTGCTTTTACATGGTAACATTTACCTGTAAGGAAAATTATTAATATGGGAGGCAGATTTATTATGAAAGCAAGAAAACCAAAATCATTTGTAAAACAATGTACAGGAATTGCGTTGGCAGGTATGATCGGATGTAGTGGTCTTGGAGTTTTCGCAACGAGTGCAAGTGCTGCTGAGAATACGAATCAAGTCACCTTGAATCCGTCATTTCAGGCAGAAGACATGACAATTACACAGTTACAGAGTGCTATTCAGCATAAAGACGATCCCTTTATTAATCAAGTAAAAATATTTATTGACAAACACAAAGAAGAATCAGAAGTTTTATGGGGAAAAGTGAGTTCCTCACTGAAAAAAGACATTGTAAACATACTCACAGGGGAGAAAAAAGATTACTCAACTAAAATTAATAGAGCTCTTGTAAGACACTTTAGAGAAGTCCCTACTTTATTAAGACTAGCAAGCCCTGAATTTAAAACGGAAATTATTCAATTACTAAAATACTTATAAGCTATTTACGAAGATACACATAATTATAAGGTCTACTCCAAACAAATGAGTAGACCTTATTTCATTATTGTCAAATCAGGCATACAGAAGTTCTAAGAATCATAATTTTTTATTTACTTAATAATCTTCAAGTAATGAAATGATTGCATTAACATATAATGGTTCTTTAAAAATAAGGTTAATTATCCTTAGAGTAGCTCTATCTACATTTTATAAGATTGTGGATTATTCGAATATCTGAAAAAGATTAAAATATATTTTTCTCTAAACATTCCTTATCTTTTTCTAACTGTTTTTAACGTTTGCAATTGGAATTTTTTGGTTATGCCACTAATTGATCACCTTCTGTATTAGTTATGCTATTATTTCGTTAATATCGTTTCTTTCATTCTAAATGCATACGCAATCTTTCTACTGTATCCATCATCTTTCAATTCCTTATAAAGATGTTCCCTCTTTCTTTTAAAAATTCAGAAGTCTCTTTTCCTATTTTATTTAAAATAAATTTCGGAACGTTTAGCAATAGAAACTTACTATATTTTTTTCTTGTTCACATTGAATATATCACCTTTCTTCTCGTTTTGAGCATATTTATATTTCTTTGTATTTCTTGCTCATAAGAAATTCAGAAAATTCATTATTATCCCCTCCCGATATTTATAGATAAATATATAGATATTAAAAACAAAAATGACTAAATATACCAATACTATAGGTTTGTCCGTTTTGAAAAATTTTTTTGAATATAATACATTTTTATTTAAATATAACCTGGCCAAAATAATTAATATCTTTTAAAAGTAATTTATTTACCTAATTACTATTACGCTTTATAATCATCCTTATCATTCGGAGCTAACAGATGAATATTTTAAAGAAATATAATTTAAAAAAGTTATTATTTTAGAAACCATCGACTACTATTGTCGGATTTCTTTAAGCCATCAAAGTATATCCTAAATTTTAAGGAACGTGGAATGTTAATTAATCTAGCAAATATCACGCGTTAAGTCCATGAATGTATATATTTAATCTATCAAATCTGTAAGAAGAAAGAAAAAGAGGACTTCTAAACTAATCTGTATCCTTTGTAAAGGATAATTAAAAAAAGTTAAGCAGCCTCAAGAAGGTGATTTCTATATTCAACCGGTGTTTTCCATTGATAATTAGAATAATTATAATACGTTATATATTTCTTAACTTCGTATTTCAACTAGGTAAACGATATACATAACTTTATAGATGCTTCATCTTTAAAATGGCCAAAAATAAATTTTTATGGTGTATTATCCCAAAATTTCCCTCTTCTCGACATTGATTGTCCAAGTTGCAATTTTTGACTAATTTTTGATAGGTAGGGCTCGTATAATGAGAACCTTGATCTGAATGGCTAAACGCTCCTTCAGCTAATTAGATCCTTTTATTCTTCTTTAGCTTAATGATGATTGTTGTAGCAATATCTAACGTAACCCGTTCTGAAACATGATAAGCTAGGATTTCATTAGTGGATCCATCCGGAATTGTAAATAAATGCGCTTTCTTATTCTTACTGTATTCTAGATAGGTGGTAATGTCTGTAAGAAGCACCTTTCCAGAGATATTTTGTTTAAATTTATGTTTTAATAACTTGGATACAACACGTTGTTCTTTGTTCGCTTTCATCATTCTTTTATAAGGGTTTGTCCTACGAATTGGACAGATAACCCCGTGCTTTTCCATAATTTTACGTATGGATTCCATAATAGAGTATTAATTTCTCTTTCTGTAAACAGTTTATTCATCATTTTGAAATTTCTTCGACTCTAATTTTTCTCCTATTATACAAGAAACACCCTATAGATTAGACTTTTTTAAGTGTCTATTCTATAGGGTTCATTTTATTGGATGAAACTATTCTTTTTTGAAGTATTTTACAATTCAGATATATCATCTTAAATTTAGGTTTATATTTATTCCCCATCATTTATAAGGAGAAAATACTTTTATCAAATTATTTTTCTTACCTTCAACCAGATAACCTATTTTATTATTGAAGATTTTGCGAAGCAGAAAAAATTAGAGAGAACGCTGTTCACACCTTTATTAAATAGACAAATGAAACGGGTTATACATTCAGTGTACTCTAGAATTTAATTAACTTGTTAAAGATTCCTTATTTCCAGAGTATTGTTTAACTAGTATTTTTTCAGTTTTTATTTTCGAAAAGCTGATGAATATTACTGAACAATCATTATATAATTAAGGTAACCTTTACATTTCTATTGATATCAGCAGTTGTATCTTTCTTATTTGCAATTAATATTTTCTCTTGATAGATTTTTTTTAATTCAAACTTTGAAAGTTTTCTTTTCTTTGCCTCTTTTAAAATTAACCTAATTTCATATTGCATAGCTTCAGAGAGAATGCCTTCTTCTATATTTTTGTTAATTTCTACGAAAAATCCCGCTAGCATGTCATCTGATAAGTTTTTATATAAAGACAAAAGAATCTCTCCTTTATCAATTTTTATTTAATAATGTAAAGGAATTGTTTATGGGATTTTCTATGACACCTAATAAAAGACAGCTTATTTTCCTATACCATAAAAATTAAACAAGAAATAGGAATTCATTTCTTAAATTGAACAACTGCTTCAAAATAAATTTTGGAATAAATCCGTATTTCCCCCTAATTAAAATGTAACACGTCCTATAAAATACTCTTATTAGTTATACAACTTAATATTAATAATAAAAGGTTGAACAGATTTGCAATAACTTCTAGGGAAAAGATGTTTCACAGCTTTAAATGTCAAACTAATCTATAGGACGTGTTAACAAGTAATATTTTATCACATGTATTATTTGTTATGTGTACTTTAAAGATTTATGCATAATTACATTGAGAATAATAGAGAAATTGTATATAAATCAATATAAGCGTAGCTAGTATCTTTCTAAAATTTTATTGAGATATCTGTTCGGAATAATATCAAATACTTCGGTAAGAATTTGATGATACTCTTCTTCGGTTATAGCTTGT
>NZ_JAKUGE010000092.1:0-7695 GCF_022663795.1 Bacillus cereus group sp. BfR-BA-01349 | reverse complement strand
TATACTTGGAGACAAGTACGTACGGTTCGGGGGGGAGTACATGGAAACCTATCATAGAAATATGATAAGGCGCTGGGTACTTACCCTACCTCAAATGACAATCAATCAAGCATTTCATAAATAGCATGTACTTAGGTTGAAATTTAATACAACAAAGCAGCTGGTTAATAAAACTAACTGCTCGTTGTACAAAAGAAACGCTGCGCTTACAAAAATAGTATGAACAGGGCTGAAAATATTATTCGGAAATGAAAGAAAACTAAACAAAAATTTCATTTTGTAGAAAATGAGGGATATACATGCGGATGTATAGGTGGAGAGCTACATTAACTGCTAGTGGAGAGTATGAACGGCTAAACAAACTCAAAGAGCGTATTCGAAAGCGGAAATTGCATCGTAACTTCACTATAGAGAAGCAAGAATGGTCTTCGGTATGGATCGGCTGGATAGATTCAATATGGATTGCAAAAAGAGAAGACAGAAGAATAGACGTAAATTTAAAAGAGCAGCTAGCAAAAGCTAACTACTCTCCAGAAAAGCATTAAGAAGGAAGTTCAGAACTCAAGTGTATTTATAGTATGGACAAGATTTAGAAATTTATTCGAGGAGGAATGGATATGAAAGATTATTATTTAGTGAGAAAAGGGAAATTGTGGGTTAGCGATGCTGGTACTACTTATGATGATATGCAAGCCCCATTTGACGTAATTACAGTGTCTGGTGAAAAGAAATTGGCGCAAAAATTCTATTCAAAAGCATCAGCTAAATATTGTGCAGAAGTTTTAGGGTTTAACATTATTGAAGTTAAAGTTGAGGTAAAAGAAATTGAAACTGAGATGGCTTTTTATGAATAAGAGCAGCTAGCAAAAGCTAACTGCTCGGTTCTCCAAGGGGGAACTAGGAGAAAGGAACTTAATGGGTTGTCTACATTATTGACGGAATATTGAGATTTATTCAGGGGAGGAAGAAGAAAATGAGGGAAATAAAGTTTCGTGCATGGGTGTTACAAGATGAAGTTGATGGCGAACATATAGCGGCAGAATATATGGAGGATGATGTGGAGTCATTCCATGATCCATTGTATGAACACAAGCAAGGCAATATCGTTTTAATGCAGTTTATTGAGCAAAAGGATTCAGATGGAAATGAAATATACGAGGGTGATGTAGTTATTTGGTACAACCCAATGATTGAAACAGGAGAAAGAATGACAGGGGTTGTTGTATACGATACAAAACAGGCTACATATAAGAAATGTCCTATCAATCTTTATAAAGCGAATGCAGGTGATGGAGGATATACAGGATTTGAGTTTAGATGGTACGACAATATAAAAGTATTAGGCAATATTTATGAAAATCCAGAGTTATTACAAAACTAAACAAAATAATCCTTTTAATAGAAAGTGAGATTAGGAGAAATGACAATTAGTAATAAATTTTGGACACGCCTGTTTATAATTTTAGTGGCACTTAACTTGGCAACAGCCATTGTATCTGCTTTCTTGCAAAAATGGTGGATTGTATCAGCAGGTCTTGGCGGAGCGTGTTTAATGGCTGGGATAGGTTTAGTAATACTGAACGGTAAAGCTACAAAATGGGCAGCAATATTCTTTACTGTAGCATCTTTAGAAAACGGATTAGAAGTAGCAAGATTTTTTTGGATGAATCAATACTCAGATTCGATTTGGAGTATAGCAAGGATCGTACTGTGTGTTTACTGGATGAAAAATTATTACGTTGAGGAGGAACGACAATGGGACTAGGAAATCGTGGGATGGCATTTGAGAAGCTTATTAATCTAGCTAATGAAAATGTATCAAAGAGGTGGAGTGGCGCTTATAAACAAGCGTCCGACTCCTGTGAAGGTGATTAAGAGTAAGGGTAGCCAAGTAATAAAAGGATTCTATGAAGCTAAGAGTACAGTAGACTATGATGGCGTGTATAAGGGACGAGCAATAGCTTTTGAAGCAAAATCTACAGAGAATCCTGGACGATTTGATTTAAAGAACATCGCGCAGCACCAATTAGATTACTTGGAGAAAGCAGAGAAGATGGGAGCGATTTGTTTCTTCCTTATTGAATTTAGCAAGGACAAGTCAGTATTCGTGGTACCATTATCAGTTATTCAATCTTACGTAAGGATGTCTCATCAACCAAAGGGCAAGAAGTCTATACCAAGAGCAGACTTGTACTTAGTAGAACAGACGGAACGAGCGCCAGTGGATTACTTACAATACGTAGATGAAGCAGTAGCACCAGTTATGTTTGATGGAATGATTCAGTTTGATCAGGATCATAAGAAAGTAGCAAATAACATTGAAGCAGCAAAAGAGAAGATGGCCAACAAGACACGTAAGTTATTAAAGGCTTAATGGATAACGGAACCATGCAGAGTGGATGGTGGGGGCTATTAGCTATGCATGGTTCTTTTATTCAACAATGAGATGGTAAAATTTCACGTACCTTATGTGATATTAAAAATACAAATTCAGAAATAGGGGGATTCCTTCATGGAGAGACAATTAACATTATTACCAGCTGTTGATGATAAGAAAGTACAAAAGGAAGTAGTAAGTGTATTAAAGGAGTACAGAGCACTCAAGATGCGTTTCAGTAATGATGTGGAGCAGGAAGGAATCAGTTTATTCCCTGAGTTACGTGATTCAAGGAATACGAGTAGATGGAAGGTGCAGCAGGTTGAGAAGGCGCTTAACAATTTATTAGATGAAGATGAGCGTAAAATCGTCGAGCGTAAGTTTTTGAAAAACGAGAGAGTAAAAGATTCTGATGTTTATCATGATCTACTACTTAAGAAGACATATTTCTATGAGAAGAAGCAGAGTGCGGTTAAATTGATTGCTACAGCACTTGGAATCATCTAAAAATAGCGAACAAAACGCGAACTTTTTGGGGGACTAAATAAAATGCTAAAAATTATAAATTATATGTACAAGCCCTTTGACAACCGCATATCGAAGAGGATTAGTACACCTATAAGTGAAACGTTCTTATGCGAGAATGTCACGGTAACGTATACCGCATAGTAGGGCGGGCACGGCGGTAAGAACCCGCGTTAAGACGAAAAAACCAATGAATGCATAACAATGACATATTCCAGTGTGGCGGGTGTGAGATAACTCGCATTCGTCATGCTGTTTCTATTGTATTTATCAATCAGCTCGGAATACGTCCTCTGGGTTGATAATAAATATAAGTCTATTTCTCTCTAATATGTTTGTTCTTGACCTTATTTTAAAATGGAATGGTGTGGTTGCTCATGATTAAGTGACACTTGCATTCTAAAAAGCTAAAAAGTATACGTATCTTGTACATTAGTAATTACTCACGATTCTTATTAATGACCAAAACGAGGGCAAAGAGTTCCACTCTTTGTTTGAGCCAATACAGCGGAAACATTCCCCTTCCGTCCCTCTAGTGTATTGGTTCAAACAAGGCGTCGGAAGAAACATATACGTCTTGGATATAATAATTCCGGTTATATAAACGATTTGGTCAGCTAAGGACCTCCAACAGCCGATGTATTGACCAGCTCCACGGAGCATAACGAGAAGATTCTTAGTCTTCTCCCAGTCACTGACACAGAGGGCGTGTAGCCATATTAGTTGATGCGGTGGCTTGGAGAAGGTTGAGAGTACTCAGCCTTGATCTAAGAGAAACTTTGCCATTTGTTTTCTCTCTTTTCTCCCATCCCCTAGAAAGCTGTCACTTTGGTGATGGCTTTTTGTTTGGTATAAAGAGGATTATATCTGATTATGTCGAATTGATGTAGTTGAGGTGATAAGGAAATGGCACAAGATATTATGGATGAGCTAATAAAATGGCAAACGCAATTGGAAGACGAATTAAAAACTATCGAAAAAGTTGAAAAAGACGACGAACTTCAGGCTTACACTTTATCAAGAAAAATTGAAATTTTAGAAATTGTAAGCGGGACATTTGAAGAAGAAAGAAAAGAATCATTCGAGAATTCCAGAATTGCCACACTTAGAATAAGTTTGGAGTCTTTAGAAAAAGAAATCGAAAGAAAAAAGAAAAGATTTGAAGAAAAGAAAGAAGAACTTCAAAAAACTTTAAAAATTTTGCAAGCACAAATTAAAGCTGAACAACCAAGCGTCTGAATACAGGCGCTTTTTTTCTTTTGTTATATAGAAATTACACATTAAACTTATTTGAAAGTTATTATAGACATAACGAAAGCCAAGCTTCATATAATGATATTAAAAGCTCTTTCTGACATACGATTACTACCCTAACGTTTTATTTGGCACCTATAAAAGGTGCTTATTTTATTGCACCTTTTAATAAGGGCGATTATATATTGAAGTACGTGGTGGCACCACTTTATATATCGGAGTACCTAACAAGTTTAGGTGCTCTTTTATTTTGTACAAATTAGACAACTAAAAAGGGAGGATGGAAGAAGTGAAGAAACCAAGAAATACATTGGATATTGAAGTTTATGTAGATACTGATGAAGCAGAAGCAGAAGAAAGGATTGAACGATTAAGGTAAACTACTGAAGGATGTACGAAAGCATTTGAAGAATTAGGAAATGCTATTGCTAGTGTAGGTGTGTTGATACAAGTTCCTGAATCTAAAGACATCATTGAAATATTGAATAAAGACCTGATTAAATGATTAAACCAATAGTAATTGTCGTAGGCGCTGCCGTGATCTGGGTGGCGTCTTGTTTGTTGTTAAGGAAAGATAAGGAGAAAATAAAAAAAAGAGGACAAAAGCCCTCTTTTTAATAAATACCTAAGGTTTACGCGCAAATTGGAATCCCTAACGCTATTAAAGTCAATGCTAATTGAAGAGAAAGCTCTAATCTAGCAATTTCGATTCCAGCAACTGAGACCACTAAAAAAGGTTGTCCATTAACGAACAAAACACAACTGTCCATGCTCACGCCTCCTTTCTAGCAATCTACTATAGTATATGAATCGAATAATAATATGTAATAGTTGAATTGATGGATTTAATAGAATTGATAGATTTGCCCTGTTTTACAAAACAAACGAACACAACGAACGAAAATAGAGAGAATCAACAAATTATAGTTGCGTATAACTATATCGACATTTTCATTGTGTAAATTATAAATAGGTATATGTATATGTCATTCTGTAAGAATACTTTCTACTACTTCTTTATCAAGCTCTACAAAAAGATACTCAAGAACTATCAAAAATCTTGCTTCGTTTGTTTAATTTTTTACAGAAAAACGGAAGAAAATCTCATCGATATGAGAAGAAAACAGTCTTTGATATATTGGGTGTCATGTACAATTGTTTTGTTACTCACAATCATGTAGCTTAATTAAAAAAATGAAACTCGTTAGGGTTTATTTGGTATGCAGATTTTTTAGATAGCTGATATCAACTCTTTAGAAAACAGAAAAAATCCAGTTGAACGGACTTTTACTTAATCTTAGGTTGATGGGCATGGAGTCTCGCCAACTAAACGCGAATTTCGTACGCTAAGGCATTTCTAAGTTAAAAACTGTTTTTTTCCGTACGTTAACAAAGTTCCATAAACGACATTTAATGTTTGTTATGGAACTTTGTTTTTAGTAATGAGTTTTAGAACTGGTTTTTGACCGTATTTCTTTCAGTTTTGTTAAAACTAAATAGAGTTCCATAAACGGTCGTTTTTAGAACTTGTTAATTGAGTATATTTTATTAAAAAATTATAGTTGACCATAAAACCAATATCCGATATATTGGTTTTATGAAAAAAGATATTATTAAACCCATTAAGCGTATGTCATTTAGAGATGAAGTATATCTAACTTTGAAAAAAGCAATCGTTACATTAGAGCTGCAACCGGAGCAACGCTTAAATGACAAAGAATTAGCAGAAGAATTTGGAATTAGCCGTACTCCAGTTAGAGAGGCGTTGAAGCGTCTTGAGGATGAAGGACTTGTTGAATCTATTCCTGGTTCAGTTACTCGTGTGGCACCATTAAATATTGAGGAGGCGAAACACGCATTTACTGTGGTAGCAGTTTTACACTTGTTAGCTGCTCGTTTAGCAGTACCGTTATTAAAAGAATCGGATATTCAAGAATTAGAGTTCAGTAATAAGGCTTTACTATTATCTATTGAGAAAAAAGATATTATAAAAGCAATTGAAGCTGACGAGTTATTCCACAATGTTTTTTTAGATGTGGCAGGAAATCCTGAAATCATTCGTGCGTTAGAACGAAGTATATCTAAGATTCAACGTCTCGAGATTTCTCAGTTCACTTCTATAAATGGTCTAAAGTCAGTAGAACAACATCAGCAAATTATAGAGGCGTGCAAAAATAAAGATAAAGAGACAACAGCACATCTTGTAGAACAAAACTGGTTAAGTCTTGAGAAATTAATGACTTATGAGATAGATTGAGGTGAGAAATTTGCGCCCTATTTTTTAGGTATATGTGCGGCTTTCTTTTTTGCTTTCACATTTATACTGAATCGAGCAATGGAACTATCAGGTGGTAACTGGATATGGAGTGCCTCACTAAGGTTTATTTTCATGCTTCCATTCCTGTTACTTATTGTTATGAGTAGGAAAAAATTAAAAGTATTATTACAAGTTATGAGAGAGGATTTAAGAACATGGTTTTTATGGAGCTTTGTAGGATTTGGTCTATTTTACGCTCCATTATGCTTTGCCGCTGCACATGCACCAGGATGGATAATTGCTGGGACATGGCAAATTACTATTATATCAGGATCTTTGCTGGCTCCTTTTTTTATTCAAACCGTTCAAACACCAGATGGAATTCTTAAGAAAAGAGGGGAAATCCCAATGAAGGGTATGGGTATGTCATTGATTATTCTTCTTGGTATTTTCCTTATGCAAATGGAGCAAGCAAAATCACTCGCTATCAAAGATATTTTATTAGGTATTATCCCTGTTATTGTGGCTTCTTTTGCTTACCCGCTCGGGAATCGTAAGATGATGGAAGTTTGTGGAGATCGGCTAGATGCTTATCAACGTGTCCTTGGAATGACATTAGCTAGCTTACCATTTTGGTTTTTACTATCCTTGTACGGTCTTTTTACAGTAGGAGTGCCTAGTAAAGAACAAACTATGCAATCAATTTTAGTTGCTATTTGTTCTGGTGTAATTGCCACTATCTTATTTTTTAAAGCTACTGATATGGTTAAAGGAGATATGCAGAAACTTGCAACTGTTGAAGCAACACAATCCATGGAGGTGCTTTTTGCTGTTATCGGAGAACTAATTTTATTACATTCTTCATTCCCCTCTATTTTATCTTGGTGTGGCATGTTTGTAATAATGCTAGGAATGATAGCACACAGTTATGTTTCCCATAAAGGTGAAACAGCGCATAACCAAAATATTAGTGCTTAATTAATATTTTAAAATGTACAGTATGAACCCTTTTCTAGTTAGTATAAGTAATTTTATTATTTTTTAAAAAATTTATTATTATAAGTTTCATGTCAGAAATTGATTAAGTAAAAGAATATGAACAAAAGCCGATGCCCTTAATATATAGGGAAATCGGCTTTTTCTTTATAAAATTTTGCTTAGCGTACGAAATTCGCGTTTTGTTGGTGCTACCCCATCGCTATCAAGCTAAGCCCATACAACGTCAAGTATAGGAGAGGTTGTTTCTTTTTTCTAAAAGCTAGGTGTAGAGAATTTAAAGATT
>NZ_JAKUGE010000091.1:0-9296 GCF_022663795.1 Bacillus cereus group sp. BfR-BA-01349 | reverse complement strand
ATAAAAAAATCCCCTCCAGATAAAACAGTATTGAGTCCATCATATCAGATGGACTCTTTTTTTACTGTCTACCTATAGGGGATAATACCACGCTCATTGCTTTTTTTGTTTAACTTGCTTTATCCAAGTCTCTTTTAAAACGTGGTTTCTCTAAATAAGTTCCCAGTCTCCACACATATTCCACTGGCCCCATCCGGTATTTTTGGAGCCAATAGGTGCTAACGAATAATTGAATCGTATAAATTCCGATGGTTAAAAGAATACCGAAGAAATAGCCAATTTTCCCGTATAAGCCAAATCCATATGCGTAAAAAATGGTTGTTGCGATAATAGATTGTGCTAAGTAATTACTAACGGACATTTTCCCTATGTTCGCCATGTATGTTAGTAGACGGGTTGCTTTTTTGTAATGGAATAATAAAATGATTGTGCTTCCGTAAAAGAAGGTCATAGTTACTGGTGTAAGGCCATCTTGTAACATAATTAAAAGCGGGTGCTTTACAAACATAGCTAAGATTTTAATTGTAAAAGAGAAGAGACCGGTGGCAAACCATATTTTTTTGACAGCATGTATATGTTTATTGACCTCAAATAGCCAGCCTTTTTTCCCTACATACATTCCGAATA
The DNA here is from genome assembly GCF_022663795.1 of Bacillus cereus group sp. BfR-BA-01349. Classification (NCBI taxonomy): domain Bacteria; kingdom Bacillati; phylum Bacillota; class Bacilli; order Caryophanales; family Bacillaceae; genus Bacillus; species Bacillus cereus group sp. BfR-BA-01349. Next base: position 8,669 of record NZ_JAKUGE010000091.1, on the reverse strand, counting down.
GGAACAGTGGACACATAAAAATTATTGCGAAAACTGATATGAAAAATAATCCGAATGCACCGTCAATTCCCATGTAATCAAAAGGATTTTCAGTCAATCTAAAGTTGACGTGATCCATATAGCTTCCAGTTTGATGGACTTTATGTTCTTTTTCAGTATAAGGTGCAAAATCATCTATATTTGTAGATGGATCAGTTTGATAAGACATAAGTGTAATAAGTGCGAGTAGAATAATCGCCCAAATGAGCAAAGTTTTCGGTTTTCGATTGATGAACATCATTAAGAAAATCCCGATTATTCCGTATGCAAATAAAATATCGCCCTCCCAAACAAAAGTGCCGTGAATGTAGCCTAGTAGTAAAAGAATGATAATACGTCTTATGTATGTGGGGAAGAATTTTTTTCCTTTTGCGATAATACTTTTTTGTAACAAAATAATGCTAAGCCCAAATAGAAAAGAAAATAGGGATATAAAGTTATGTGTGCCGAAGAATTGAATAAACCAATTAGCGCCTTTATCAAGATCACCGAATAGATAAGTTGGTTTTTCACTGGTGAAGAACCCGAATTGAATTAATGTCATATTGACTAGTAAAATGCCAAACAAAGCGAAACCACGAATTGCATCAACAGCTTCTACACGTTGATTCATTTTTCCTCTCCTCGTATATTCGTTTTTATATTGAAAATAATACCATTTTATAGCTGGCACTATGTCAAATATGAGGAAATTTAAGGTGATTTTAAGATAGAGAGCAAACAAAAAAATCACCTTAATACATGTATTAAGGTGATTGAAATATTATTCAGCTGGAGGCGTAAATGTACGTTTCTCTAATTCAGCATCTAGCATAAACAGTGCGTTTGAATCGCTTGTAATACGTTTTAATTTTTGAATGATGCTATCGAATGAAGCTTCTTCTTCAACTTGTTCGTCAACGAACCATTTTAAGAATGTAATTGTTGCATGTTCACGCTCGTCCCAAGCGATATCAGATAAGTTATAAATACGTTTCGTTACTTCACGCTCGTGCTCAAGTGCGACTTCAAAAGCGTTTAATACAGATTCGTATTCGTTATTTGGATTATCAAATCCAGTAATAATAGCGCGCTCTCCGCGGTCATTAATATAGTTGTAAAGCTTCATTGCGTGGAAACGTTCTTCTTCAGCTTGTACAAGGAAAAAGTTAGCGAATCCATCATAGCTCTCAGATGTACAGTAAGCAGCCATTGCCATATAAGCATGGGCAGAGTAAAATTCAAAGTTCATTTGTTCATTTAATGCGTCGTGCAATTTTTTTGATAACATAAAATCCCCCTTAGTATTGTGACAAGAATATTATACCATAATTGATAATATTCTCATTTAGATACTTCGAACCTTTTCGAAAGCTTTGTGACGTGTGCGTCCATAATGTCTTGTAAGTCTAAATCATATTTTTGCGAAAGAATAATAAGGTTAGATAGTACATCGCCAAGTTCTTCTTTTAGTTCTTGTTTTAGCTCTTCTTCTGTTTTCGCATCTTCATCAGGGCGATCGCGGCCAATTTCAATAGCACGAACGACTCGTGAAACTTCCCCAACTTCCTCGGTTAAGAAATTTAAGCGAATAAAGGCATTATACTGTGACCAGCTTCGTTTTTCGTAAAATTCCTCAACCCATCTTTGAAATGCAACGATATCCATTTCTTCCTCATCTCCTCAATATGTTGTACAATGTTCATTGTATCATAACAATATATAGTTTCGGGGTGTAGGGATGAGAAAGATTTGTGTGTTTGCAGGTTCTAATTTAGGGGAGAGACCAGAATTTAAAGAGCAGGCAATTCAGTTAGGTAAAATGTTTGTTGAGAACGACTATGAGCTCGTATACGGTGGTTCATGTGTCGGATTAATGGGAGAAGTAGCAAACGAAGTTCTTCGTTTAGGTGGACGTGTAACAGGTGTTATGCCACGCGGTCTATTCCGAGGAGAAATTGTGCATACAGGATTAACAGAATTAATTGAAGTAGAGACGATGCATGAACGTAAAGCGAAAATGGCAGAGCTTGCAGATGCTTTTATTGCGCTTCCAGGCGGATACGGAACGTTTGAAGAACTATTTGAAGTTGTATGTTGGTCACAAATTGGTATACATAATAAGCCGGTTGTTTCACTCCTTCATTCGAGGCAAAAAGCGCCTCGTAATCAGGAGTTCCAACACCCTCCTGTTCTGAACGAGCCGCTTCCGCTTTTAATTATTATTGATTCAAGAACGCACGTAGCATCCAAGCGTGTTTTTCTAGTTCTGTGTAGATGCCTAGTAGTAGGTCAGATGTCATTTCATCGTCAGAGTCTTGAGCGATTTCCATGCCTTTTTTCAGTTCGACTAGCATCATTTCGTAGTCTTTCATGATTGCTTCGACCATCCCTTCTGCAGTTTCTCCGTATGCTGCTTCTTGAATAGAAGATAGTTCTAAGTATTCTTTCATTGTTGCTACTGGTTTGCCGCCAATTGCTAAAATACGTTCTGCAATTTCATCGATGTGAGTAGCTGATTCTGTGTAAAGTTCTTCGAATTTCTCGTGTAATGTGAAGAATTGAGGTCCTTTTACGTACCAATGGAAGTTGTGAAGTTTTGTGAATAAAACGCTCCAGTCTGCTACTTGTTTGTTTAATACTTCGATTACTTGTTTGTTCATTATGATCAATCTCCTTTTGAGTTGTTATGTGATATCAATTACTAATTTATAATCATTATAATCTAGTAATCTCTATAAATCAACCCTTTTGCTGGAATTAATTTGAACAAATTATGAACTGTTGTAAATAAAAGGCCCTATTACGGTGAAGTAATAGGGCCTTTGTTTGAGATATGGCTCTTGTTCTAAACGAGCCGCTTGTGCTTTTAATGATGTCCAGCTTCGGTGGCTAGAACAGTCGGTCATTTCGCGCCTTCCTGTGAGACAAAGAACGTCTCTTCGTCAGGAGCTCCAATGCCCTCCTGTTCTGAGCAAGTCACCTCCGCTTTTAATGATATCCAGCTCCAGCGGCTAGAATCTCCGGTCATTTCGCTCTCTCGCTCGAAGCAAAAAGCGCTTCAAGGTCGAGAGCTCCAATGTCCTGCGATTCTGAACGAGCCGCTTCCGCTTTTATTTGTTAAACAGCCTTTTGTTTTTCTTCTACATCTTGCCCATCCCAGCACTCTGTATTCTTTAAGCCAGGGATAGAGTTTGCAACGAAGACAGGATCTTTTCCTTGTTTCTTTTGCTTCAAATAGTCTACTAATGCAGCATAAGCAAATTTGCTAAGGAATGAGATGGCAATTAAGTTTGTGAATACCATTAGTCCCATGAATAAATCAGCTAAACTCCAAACGGTTTTAAGAGCAGCGATTGATCCGAAGAATACCATTCCGACAACTGCAACACGATAAATCATTAACCATGTTTTACTTTCTTTAATGAATGCGATATTTGTTTCACCATAATAGTAGTTTCCTAGAAGTGAACTGAAAGCGAATAGGAAAATAATAATCGCTAAGAAAGTGCTTGCCCACGGTCCAATTTGTGAACTTAATGCGTTTTGTGTTAATTCGATACCTTCTAAATTTGATCCTTTGTAAAGTCCAGAACATAATACGATAAATGCTGTTGATGTACATACTAAGAATGTATCTACGAAAACGCCTAACGCTTGAACAAGCCCTTGTTTTACAGGGTGAGATACATCAGATGTTGCGGCTGCATTAGGAGAACTACCCATTCCTGCTTCTGTAGCGAATAAACCGCGCTGAATTCCGAACTTGATTGCTGCTCCAATACCACCAGCGATGGCTTGGTCTAAACCGAATGCACCATTAAATATTTCTATAAAAATGCTTGGTAACATACTGAAGTTGTTAATTACGACGAAAATTGCCACACCAATATAAATAATTGCCATTGGAGGAACAATCATTTCTGTAATACGTGAAATGCTTTTGATACCACCGAAAATAATAACTGCAACTAATAAAGCTAATAGAGCTCCTACAAGAGTTCGCTCTAGTCCAAAAGCATTTTCAAACGCTATTGCTACTGTATTCGCTTGCACTGAATTGAAAATTAATCCGTACGCAACTGTAATAAGAAGTGAGAACCAGACGCCCATCCAGCGTTTGTTTAACCCTTTTTTCCATGTAATATGCTGGTCCACCACGGAACCTACTTCCATCTTTTACTTTATAAATTTGCGCAAGTGTACATTCTACAAAACTAGTAGCTGCTCCGATAATTGCGATAAACCACATCCAAAATATTGCGCCAGGTCCACCCATTGAAATTGCTAATGCTACACCAGCTAAGTTTCCGATACCGATACGTGCTGCTGCACTTAAGCAAAATGCTTGGAATGGTGAGATGCTATCTTTCTTTTTTTCTTTTCGATTAAACCCTTTACTAATTAAGCTGACCATCTCACTGAAATGAGTAATTTGGACAAATTTTAATTTAAAAGAGAAGTAAAGACCGAAGCCGATTAGCATTGCAATAAGAATATATGACCATAAAATATTATTCGTTACCTCAAGGAATCTGCTAAAGATATCAACCATATAATACACTTCCTTTTTTTCGTAATAAGAAAATTATATGCAAAAAATATACGAGAATCAATTTTTCTAAAAAGTTATGTTACTTAAAGTGTTTTGTGTTATGATTATGTTACATCATAATATTTTTAGAATTATTTACATTTTAAAAAACTAAATTTAAAGCGAGAAGGTGGGGCTAATTTGAAAGAAGATTTTTTATGGAAAGTAAGCCTTCAGAGTTTGAAAATGAGAAGTAATATATTTTTTATCATTACATCTTTAAGTATCTTTTTAGGGTCCACTTATTATTACAATAAAAGATTTCCAAATCACAAATATCCTGAGTGGTTAGAATTTCTAAAGTTGATTGGATGAATAAAAGGCAGAAAAACAGAAAATTAAAATAAATAAGTTATGGAGGAGCTAAAAATGAATATTAGAGAAAGTGAACTTCCAGGTATTGGTTATAAGTTTCAAATCGTTACGAAAGGTAACGAAAAGATGGTAATTGTCATTCATGATGATGGTCGTAGAGAAATGTATCATTTTGATTCAGATCATGAAGAAAGCATCTCAAGTATTTCACTACGTGACTCAGAGGCGAGACAAATCGCTGCAATATTAGGTGGAATGGTATATAAGCCTAGGGCGTTAGAAAATGTTGAGATGGTTTTTGAAGGTTTAGCGATTGAGTGGTTCAAAGTGGAGAATACAGCTCCATCAATCGGAAAAACAATTGGCGATCTTGAAATAAGAAAAACATATAGCGTAACGATAATCGCGGTTATGAAGAAGAACATGAAGAAGCTATTTAATCCAGGACCAGAAACAGTAATTGAAGAAGGAGATATGCTTGTAGTATCAGGTGAGAGAGGAGAAATTAAAAAAATCATTAATGAATTACTTTCAAATAGGGGGGACTGATTAGATGGATACGTTAATTTTTGAAGTTGGTACAGCTTTAGTTTTAGTGGCAATTGCAGCAGTAATTGCTGGGAAATTTAAATTCTCAGTAATTCCTTTTCTAATCGTTCTTGGAATGTTAGTAGGACCGCATGCACCGACAATAGGTGTTATCGATCTCAAATTTATTGAAAGTGCAAGTGTAATTTCCTTCCTTGGACGAATTGGGGTTCTATTCCTTCTATTCTATCTAGGATTAGAATTTTCAATGAAAAAACTAATTAAATCTGGACGATCTATTGCGATTGGCGGAACGATTTATATTTTAATTAACTTTTCACTTGGTTTGTTATACGGATTTATAATGGGATTCCCATTACTAGAAATCTTAATTATTGCGGGTATTATTACGATTTCTTCTAGCGCTATCGTTGCTAAAGTGTTAGTGGACTTAAGAAGAACTGGTAATAATGAAACCGAATTAATTTTAGGAATTATTATGTTTGAAGATATATTCCTTGCTGTATATTTATCAGTTGTTTCTGGTTTAGTACTTGGGGATCACGCTTCCTTCTTAGGTGCCCTTACTTCAATTGGAATTGCTTTAGGATATATGCTTCTATTCTTTATAGTAGCTAGAAAGGCTACGCCGTTATTAAATAAATTGCTCAATATTAGCTCAGATGAAATCTTTATTATTGTAGTATTTGCCTCATTATTCTTCATTGCTGGTTTTTCAGAAACAATTCACGTTGCAGAAGCAATTGGAGCACTTCTTCTAGGATTAGTTTTCTCTGAGACAGAGCATAGTGACCGAATTGAACATCTTGTTGTTCCATTTAGAGACTTTTTCGGAGCTATTTTCTTCTTCAGCTTCGGGTTAAGTATTGATCCGTTCTCATTAGGCGGAGCGATATGGTTAACGTTAGGTGCTGTCCTTCTTACGATAATCGGTAACTTTGTAGCAGGAATGATTGCAGGAAGACAAGCTGGATTATCTCATAAAGCATCAACAAATATCGGATTAACAATCGTTTCAAGAGGAGAGTTCTCCATCATTATGGCTAATATCGGTATCGCTGGTGGTTTAATGTCAGTACTGAAACCATTCTCAGCACTATACGTGCTTATACTATCCATTTTAGGCCCACTTCTGACAAAGGAGTCGAAGAATGTATATAAATTCTTAAATAAAATCTTTAAGTGGGATATGAAGAAGAGCTGAATTTTTTAAAATCAAAGTACAAGATATTTATGAAAAAAGGGATTTATGTCGACATAGATCCCTTCTTTATTGGCATTTTTTCAAGGATGAAAGAATACGTTTAATATTTGCCATATTGTGGCATACATATAGGGAAAGGGAGTTTGGAAAGGGGAATAAAGAAAAATGGAACTCCAGTTTCAAAATGTATATCAACAGGTAGAGAATTGGTATGTGTTGGATTCGGAGCTTCCTTGGGATGTCAAAAAGCTGAGAGAGGATTTGTGTTCTCTTATTGAAGTATGTAAAACGCCCGTTATTTTTTGTGATACGTGCGATGCAAATGATGTACTTCTATCATTAGGGGAAGAGGAAGAAGAGTTCCTATTCCCAGTAGGTGGTTTTTATCATAAAGAAAAGCAATTAATTTTCGTTTGTATGTGGGAAGAGTATGAGCAAGTTCTCAAAACGCTACTGCATGAATTTCGCCATGCGATGCAGCATAAGAGAGATATATTGTATGTGGGAAGTGAACGGTACGAAGAGCGGTGGATTGAAAAAGATGCGAGGAAGTTCGCGGAGAGGAAATTGGATGAATATAAGAGTAGAAAGTTAATGTAAAGCATAGTGGAGAAATAGCGCTGTGCTTTTTATGCTTATTAAAAATAAGTATTTGACTTTTATTAAGTTTAGTTCTAAACTAATGATATGAAACGAGCGAGGTGATGAAATGAAAACAGAAGATAGACTAGGGCTACTATTATGGTTTCGTTTGTCACGCTTTTATAATAAGAGTATTCGTGAGACGAATCAGCATTTGAAAAAATGGAATATATCTGCCGCCCAGTTTGATGTGTTAGCTCAAGTTGGAGGACATAATCGTTTAACGCAGCAAGAACTTGGAAATAAGCTATTTGTTACGAAAGGAAATGTAACGCAGCTTTTAAATAAAATGGAGCAGCTTGAGTGGATTTTGCGTGAACAAGAGGGTACTACGAAATATATTTCTTTAACAGAAAAGGGAAGAGCTTTATATGAGGAAATCGTCCCACCTCAAGAAACGTTCCAAGCAGAGAAGTTTCATAATTTAAATATAGAGGAACAAAAGCAATTATTAACACTACTAAAAAAGTTACAGTAAGAAAAAATTTTAAAATAAATCTCGAATTCGAGATAGTATGAGGTGAAGGATATGTTTAGAAAAGTTGATCATAAAAATATGGGCAGAGCAAATCATGGTTGGTTAAATACACATTTTCATTTTTCTTTTGCCAATTACTATAATCCAAATAACATGAACTTTGGAGCGTTACGTGTTATTAATGATGATCTAGTAGCGGCGCAAACTGGTTTTGATATGCATCCACATCGTGATATGGAGATTATTTCTTACGTTGTAGATGGTGCTTTAACACATGAAGACAGCATGGGAAATCGCGGAACGATTGAGCGTGGACATGTTCAATATATGAGTGCTGGCACGGGTGTATTTCATAGCGAGCATAATTTAGGCGATGAAACGCTGCGTTTATTACAAATTTGGATTTTACCAGACCGTGCAGATCATAAACCAAACTATGGTGAGTTTAAATTTGATTGGAACAAGCGTGAAAATGAATGGTTCCATATGGTATCTTCAGTAGAAGGAAATGCACCAATTCAAATTCACCAAGATGCGAATTTATATTCCTTATCATTAGAGGCTGGAAAAGAAATTCATTTTCCAGTGAAAGAAGGCCGTCAATTGTACCTTGTACAAATTGAAGGAAGCAGTGTAATCAATGGTGAAAATCTTGTTATGCGTGATGCAGCAGAAGCGGTAGAAGAAGATATTCATATTGAAGCAAAAGAGCAATCTCATTATTTAGCAATTGAATTGAAAAAACAATAAAAGGTTTATAGAAAAGAGGACATCCGATAGTGGTATTATCCCCTATAGGTAGACAGTAAAAAAAGAGTCCATCTGATATGATGGACTCAATACTGTTTTATCTGGAGGGGATTTTTTTA
>NZ_JAKUGE010000090.1:0-9971 GCF_022663795.1 Bacillus cereus group sp. BfR-BA-01349 | reverse complement strand
TTAGGCACGCCGCCAGCGTTCATCCTGAGCCAGGATCAAACTCTCCAATAAAGTTAGTTTGTCTAGCATCTAAAATAAAAATTGACGTTTCGCGTTGTTTGTTTCGTTCAGTTTTCAAAGAACTAAAAGCGGGTGAAGAGAATCGAACTCTCGACCAGAGCTTGGAAGGCTCTTGTTTTACCACTAAACTACACCCGCGTGGTCGGGAAGACAGGATTTGAACCTGCGACCCCCTGGTCCCAAACCAGGTGCTCTACCAAGCTGAGCCACTTCCCGTAATTAGCGCGCCCGAGAGGAGTCGAACCTCTAACCTCTTGATCCGTAGTCAAACGCTCTATCCAATTGAGCTACGGGCGCTTATTCATGATGTTTTTTCGTCGTTGTAATTTGGCGACTCAATTATCTTACCATACTACATTTTCAAATGCAAGTATTTTTTTTAAGATTTTTTTGATGCGGCCGAGAGGACTTGAACCTCCACGGGGTTTCCCCCACTAGGCCCTCAACCTAGCGCGTCTGCCGTTCCGCCACGACCGCGCGAAAAAAACAAAAGTGAGCCATGAAGGACTCGAACCTTCGACCCTCTGATTAAAAGTCAGATGCTCTACCAACTGAGCTAATGGCTCGTAAATGGCTGGGCTAGCTGGATTCGAACCAGCGCATGACGGAGTCAAAGTCCGTTGCCTTACCGCTTGGCTATAGCCCATCGAAATAATTATCTTCTTTTCAAAGACAAATGTTATTGTACCATAATGTCCAATAAAAACCAACTGCTATATAGCAGAAGTTAAAATGGCGGTCCCGACCGGGGTCGAACCGGCGATCTCCTGCGTGACAGGCAGGCATGTTAACCACTACACCACGGGACCATTTGGTTGCGGGGACAGGATTTGAACCTGCGACCTTCGGGTTATGAGCCCGACGAGCTACCGTGCTGCTCCACCCCGCGACAATACTATTCATATAAAATTATATGGTGGATGATGACGGGATCGAACCGCCGACCCCCTGCTTGTAAGGCAGGTGCTCTCCCAGCTGAGCTAATCCTCCAAAAGTGGTGACCCGTACGGGATTCGAACCCGTGTTACCGCCGTGAAAGGGCGGTGTCTTAACCACTTGACCAACGGGCCAATATGTATGGCAGAGAAGAAGGGATTCGAACCCTCGCACCGCGTTAGCGATCTACTCCCTTAGCAGGGGAGCCCCTTGAGCCACTTGGGTACTTCTCTGTATGGCTCCGCAGGTAGGACTCGAACCTACGACCGATCGGTTAACAGCCGATAGCTCTACCACTGAGCTACTGCGGAATAATGAAGACAATTTGTATCTTATAAAAATTCTCTCTGTAAGTCAAGAAGTTTTTAACAACATCTTGTTCAAACGTGACATGTTTATAATATACTGGATTGCGTTTTTACTGTCAAGATGTTTTCGATATCGGTTTGAGTTTCCCTTTACACTTTCCACAGACATATCTTTTTGTATTTATTTGACGCCTTCTTACATATTGAAGTGAACACTCCATACATTCATACTTATAAATCTTTTTTTCCTTCTCTTCATTAATCATTTGTTTACAAAAACGTGGTGCATCAACTTTCTTTAACAACTCACGAAAATCCCTGTCCCTGTGCTTATACCCTCTTCCTGCAATATGTAAGTGATAATGACAAAGCTCATGTTTAATAATCCCGACTAACTCTTCTTCACCATACACTTCGTAATATCGATAATTCAGTTCGATATTATGACTCTTCAATAAATAACGCCCACCAGTTGTACGTAATCTATTATTAAACACTGCTTTATGTAAGAACGGCATCTCAAAGTATTGTAGTGACACTTCTTCCACTAGTCGCTGAATTTCTTGCTCATCCACTCTCATTCCTCCTAAACAAAAAAATATTTTTACACTTTTCTCCCTTCTTATACATATATTAAATAGTACATATACCCATCCTCATGTAAGAAGCGTGGTTTCTAAAAACAAAACATGAATAGAAATCCACTCACCAACCTCTCATCAATAGCATTTTAGATTTTTGAGAGCAGGATTAAACAAGGAGGGATTCCTATGCCTACGTGGCTAAAAAAACAAATCCAACGTGCATATTTCGAAAAAAACCGGTATCAAATTAAATTATTAAATGAATGCTGGTTTTATTATAGCAAAATACATCAAAGCTCATAATCCATTACACTTTTTATTCCATAAAAAAAGAGCAGTTTCATCTGCTCTCTTCTCTTACTATTCAATCGGCAACATAGATAGTGCAACGCGTCCTTTTTTTGTATCAATATCATCTACCCATACTTTTACAATTTGCCCTACTGATACAACATCTAACGGATGCTTTACAAACTGTTTGCTAAGTTTAGAAATATGTACTAAACCATCTTGCTTTACGCCAACATCAACAAAAGCACCAAAATCAACAACGTTACGAACTGTTCCTTCTAGTTCCATACCACGTTTTAAATCTTCTAATTTCAAAATCCCTTTTTTCAGAAGTGGTTTAGGCAACTCATCCCTCATATCTCTTTCTGGACTAATAAGCGCATCTATAATATCAACTAACGTCGGCTCCCCAACTCCTGTTTCTTGAGATAACTTAGAAATCTCTACTTCTTCCAATCTCTTTTGTAATTGCGGTTGTCCTACGTCATCTATCGATAACCCTAGACTCTTCAATAACAATTCAACATTTTTATATTGCTCTGGATGAATACCTGTTCGATCTAATGGATTCGCTCCTTCTAGTATACGTAAGAAACCTATACATTGTTCATACGTCTTTGCACCTAAACGCGGGATTTTCTTTAATTCCGTGCGCTTCGTGAATTTCCCATCTTCTTCTCTCTTTGCCACAATATTTTTCGCAACAGTTTTCGATAAACCTGAAACATATTGTAACAATGCAACCGAAGCCGTATTTACATTAACCCCAACTTGGTTAACAGCTGTTTCTACTACAAATGTTAATGACTCATTCAGTCTCTTTTGAGATACATCATGTTGGTATTGTCCAACCCCAACTGATTTAGGATCAATTTTCACAAGTTCAGCAAGTGGATCTTGCAGACGTCTTCCAATAGAAACGGCACTTCTCTCTTCAACTTGTAAATTTGGGAATTCCTCACGGGCTAAATCAGAAGCTGAATATACACTAGCACCCGCTTCATTTACAATAATATAAAAGACATCTCGGTTCACACTTTGTAATACATCTACTATAAACTCTTCTGTTTCTCTAGATGCTGTCCCATTACCAATTGCAATCATTTCAACTTGATATTTATCTATAATAGAAAGAACTTTCGTTTTTGCATCATCATATTTACGAACAGGTGGATGCGGATAAATAACATCGATATGTAGTACTTTCCCCGTATCATCTACTACAGACAATTTACAACCAGTTCTATATGCCGGATCTACCGCTAGCACGACTTTCCCTTTCATCGGAGGTTGTAATAATAAGTTACGTAAGTTCTCAGAGAAAATATGTATCGCTTGTTCTTCAGCTGTTTCTGTTAATTCTTTACGAATTTCTCTTTCGATTGAAGATTGAATTAATCGTTTATAACCATCTTCAATCGCTAATTGTACATAATGTGCACTTTTCGAATCGTTATTACGAATTACTTTCTTATTTAAGAAAGTTACTATTTCATCTACTGGCGGAACAACAGCAACTCTCAATATATCTTCTTTCTCGCCACGATTCATTGCTAATACACGATGTGGTACTACTTTTTGCAATGGTTCTTCATAACTGTAATACATTTCATATATATTCTTTTCATCTTTTTCTTCATCTTTCACGGACGAAGACATAACACCTTTTCTAAAAGTAACATTTCGAATCCAGCTACGATACGCAGCTTCATCTGAAACCATTTCTGCAATAATGTCTTGTGCACCTTGTAAAGCTTCTTCTGCAGATTGCACTTCTTTCTCTACATTAATAAATTCCACTGCCTTTTTAGCCGGATCTTCTTTCTTATATAACAATAACCATTCAGCTAATGGTTCTAATCCTTTTTCTTTAGCAATTGTCGCTTTCGTTCTTCTTTTCTCTTTATATGGACGATATAGATCTTCTACTTCTTGCAACTTTGTAGCTTTAACAATTTGCTGTCGTAGCTCTTCTGTCAGTTTCCCCTTCTCATCAATAAGACGAAGAACTTCTTCCTTCCTATCTTCAAGTTGCATCATATATTGCCATCTCTCTAAAATCGTACGAATCTGCACCTCATCTAAAGAGCCTGTCCATTCTTTTCGGTAACGAGCAATAAATGGAACTGTGTTACCTTCTTCTGTTAATTGAATAACATGACGAACTTGCTTTTCGGTAAAGCCTAATTCTTTCACTAACATTTTCATTAACGCTTGTCGATTATCTACCATTTCCATATACAACCGTAACCTCCTCTATAATAAAAAAAGTTGCCCTTCAAAGAGAGCAACTTAAACTGCCGATTTAAAAATCTATTAGTCCTAAACTAATCTGTAACGCTTCATCTACACGACTCATCATCACTTCATCCAAATGAGTGATTTTGTCCGTTAAGCGTTGCTTATCGATTGTTCGAATCTGCTCAAGTAAAATAACAGAATCTCTCTCAAAACCATACTTTTTCGCATCAATTTCCACATGAGTGGGTAATTTTGCTTTTTGAATCTGTGCAGTAATAGCCGCTACAATCACCGTTGGACTAAAACGATTTCCGATGTCATTTTGAATGACAAGAACCGGACGAACGCCTCCTTGCTCAGAACCAACAACTGGGGAAAGGTCTGCAAAATACACGTCGCCGCGTTTTACAATCAAAATATTACCCCCCGCTAACTAAGCGTTCTACTGTATGAGCTGCTTCATACTCTGCTAAGAAAGCTTCAGATGCAATACCAAGATTAATTTTTCCCATTTCAATGTACCCACGTCGCATTGATTCATGTTGGTAGCGTTTCTTCGTCTTATGTTGACGCAATAACAATTGTGTTGCCTGGCAAATTAGTTCATGGCGATTCTTATTCTCTTGTTTTCCAATTCCGTCCAATTCCGTTACCATTTGCTTTGGCAACCGAACCACGATTTCAGTAGTTACACTTGATTCGGACACAAAAATACACCTCCACCGTCAACTACACACCCAAATATATATATGACACCTATTGTAATAATACCATTGTATGGAGCCTGTTGCAAAGACTTCCTTATTCCTTGCTTATGTTTTCCAATTCACAAACAAAACATTCATCTTCTTAAATTTTTTATCTCATAACTAACTAAAAACAATAGAACTCCTCTTCAAAACTTACGTGCAACTTATATAAAAAATGATTATAAGTAAAAAGCTTCTCATCAAAAAGAGCTTATTATCCAGCAATGAACAGTCACTCCAATGACAAGAAGCAATCATACTACCTTCTATATATTGTTCAAGTAATTAATTATCTCTACAATCTTACCATTCCGTATAAATATTCTTGGCACACGGAAACTGATCGTTGCAATAATTTCATAATTAATAGTCCCTGAGTATTCCGCAACCTCTGTAGCGCTAATATACTCATCTCCTTGCCTTCCAATAAGCGTAACTTTCGTACCAAGTGGCACTTCACAAGGAAGATGAATCATGAACTGATCCATTGTTACTCGCCCTACAATCGGTACCCTTTTACCATTTATAAGCACTTCAAATCCTTGCAACCTTCTAAGCCACCCATCTGCATAGCCAATCGCTACAGTCGCAATCCATTCTTCCGTTTTCGTTCGGTAGGTGACGTTATAACTAATTCCATCACCTTTAATTACCTGTTTAATATGAGCGACTTTCGTATGAAGTGATAGCGCTGGTTCTAATTCAAATGGTAAAAAAGGACGTATTTCTACAGAAGGAGATAATCCATACATTGCAATCCCAATTCGCACTGCATTAAATGTAATCCCTTGAAAACGTAACGTCGCAGCACTATTAGCTGTATGAACAAACTTAGGATCCACTCCGAATTCTTTCAAACAACTTAACTGCTCTAAGAACGTGTTATATTGCTTATCAAAATACGAAGTCTCAACCTCATCTGCCGTTGCAAAATGCGTGTATACTCCTTCTAACTCTAAAAACGGTGCACCCTCTAAACTCTTTAAAAATTCTTTTAGCTCTTTTCTTTCACGTATTCCAATTCTCCCCATACCACTATCAAAGTTAATATGGAATTTCATTACAGATGAACCATCCCAAAGTTTAATTGCTTCGTCCACCCATTCTTTTTGAAAAACAGTTAGCGCTACATCATTTTCAGCAGCTACATTTACATCACGCGGCGGCGAGGGACCTAACACTAAAATCGGCTCAGTAATACCAGCCCTCCGAAGCACTAAAGCTTCATCTAAAAAAGCAACAGCTAACCTCGTTGCACCTGCTTCTAATGCCGTTTTAGCCACTGGTACATAATCGTGCCCATATGCGTTTGCTTTAACTACAGCAAAAACCTCTACATTACTTGGGATGAACTCTTTAATATGTGTAACGTTGTTATAAATGGCATCTAAATCCACTTCCACCCAAGTGTCACGGTAAAATGGTGCTTCTTCCATAAATACACTTCCTTATACACGATATGCGAAGCTTATTCTTTTATATGCTTCTTTTATGAAATCCACCTTCAAACTAAGAAAAGACGTGGTGCACATATATCACCACGTCTAAGAAGTTTACTTCACCTGCTTCGCTGTAACCGAACGAGCAACCATTAACAGCTCCTTCTGCTCTAAACCTTTAGACACGAGCATATATTCTACTCCGTTATGCGACCACGTTACAGAGTCTTTCGTTAATGCACCAATCGTAAACCCAAGATCAACTGGTTCTCCACTTACACTTACCGCTGATGATGCCTCTGCAACTTTTGCCTTTTCTTGTATTAAAGTAAAAGATTTCTTATTTCCAGTGTATGTGAGTATCGCACGCTTGCCACTGTCTGTCTTCAACTCTTTTTCATCTTGCAGAGTCATACCTTGTGGTGTATCAAGTGGATACAAAATAGCAAACGGTTTGTCTTCTTTCGCTGTTGTTTGAACATCTACCTGTGCTCTAGACATATTTTGTTTCGTATCAAATGCACCTTTATCAAATTTCGCATCGAATTTCACTTTAGAGAAATCTACTTTCACAAGAACATTTTGATCATTATCCATTAACTTCACTGAAACTGGAGTCAAGTCGCTCTTATTTAATGTAATCTCTTGTCTCGGCAACATATTTTGATGTTGATAGTTTGTTTTTGTTTTAAAAATATAATACTTATCTGTTTTCTCAAAAGTAAGGTTTTTCTTGTCCTGCAAAATATCTCTTACAAGTGATTCATATAAATAAGCCTGGCTACTATTTTGCGGCCAATCACTTTGAAAACGGAAGCTCTTATTAAGTGCTGGCGTTAATACAAATACACCTTCTTCATTTCTCAAAATAATTTGGCTCTGATCTTTTTTTGCATTTTTTAAATTCACACGATAAAAAGACGGTTCCTTATGCCAAATCTCTACGTTATACTCTTGAGGCTCATTGCCTGTTTTAATAGATAATTTTGCCTCAGCTTGATAACTTTTCATCCCTTTTACTTTTGATTCTAAATCTCTCACGACATCATCTTGCTTCTTTTCCATACAACCCGCCAACACAAAAACGGTCAACAAACCGACAAGAACTAAAAACAGACGCCTTTTCATCAATTCAGCCCCTTTGCCCCTATAAATGAATGGAAGATGTACCTTCCTTATCGCTACCTCAAATATATGAGACAAAGATATAAAATATGCAGACTAGCGTGACGAGCTTTCTAAAACAACTTGAGCAACAGCAAATTCCTTACTATGACTAATTGATAAATGAACAATATACTCTGTACTTGTAATCAGAATTGGCTTACCTCTTTCATCATTTTTCACTTCAATATCTAAAAAACTCACTTCTTTTCCGATACCAGTACCTACAGCTTTTGAATACGCCTCTTTCGCTGCAAACCTTCCAGCTACAAACTCTGTAAGGCGACTTCCTTTCAGCTCCATAGCAACATTACGTTCATTTTCCGTTAAAATATGTTCCATAAATTTAAGCTTTCCATCTAGCATTTTTTCAATACGATTTAATTCAATAATATCGATACCAATCCCTATAATCATTTCGAAATCCCCTTCTTCTATTTAACTTTCTTCTTTCATATTTATAAGAATAACAGAGAATCTTTCTGATGCAAAAGGGGTGAAAGTAACCGTATGCTAATAAGATCCACTCATATTTCTTTACAACCGACTATTCTTACCTTACTTCTTATTCATTTAGTCATGATGATATTAGGCGACTTTTTTCTCTTACCACTGGCAGCCTCTAATGAATATATCGCTAAAGGAGAATGGTGGCGTGTCATAACTTCTCTTCTCGTACACGTAGACTTACAACATTTTCTTTCTAATAGTATTTTTTTGTTTGCTCTTGGTTCCTCTATTGAAAAGCAACTCGGACACTTTTCTTTTTTTATTCTATTTTTTCTCTCTGGAATTTCCGGAAATATTTCTTCTTATATTATTATGCCGCTTGAATATATTCACGCAGGTGCATCAGGTGGTATTTTCGGACTATTAGGTGCACAGTTATTTTTATTGTACAATCGATACCGCTCTTCAAAACCAAAAGAAATTGCCATTTTCTCAATTATGATTCTTCTATTACTGCTATTTACTTTCTTTAACCCTTCTGCCAATCCGATCAGTCATTTAACAGGTTTAATAACCGGTGGCATTTTAACCCCTTTTTTAACCAAAAAAAACGATGGTGCAAAGCTTATTTAATATAAAAGCTTGCACCATCGATAATTTCTACATCTACTTGTTCACTTAAATCTCTCATTAATTGAAATAAAGACTCATCCTTCATCTTCGCCTCAATCATACAATCAATTTGCGGAACACTTCCCTTTATCCTTCTTAAAAAAGATAAAAATGCCTCTACATTAATATAATCTGCATGAGCTCTTGGATCTTTTCCCTCTCTAGGGCTAGAGATATGCATTTTAACCGGCAACAAAGACGTTTCCCACGTATGAACGACACGTGCCCAATCTTCATACCAATCTTCTTGCTCATTATTCATCATATGGTGATGCAAGTCAAATACGACGGGAATATCTAATTTTTCTCCTAAATATAATGTTTCCTCTAACGTAAAGGTTGTATCATCATTTTCTAATATAATCATTTCTTGAATACTCCTTGGGACATTCGACCAATTCTCTATAAAGCGCTCTAATGCAAGTTCTTTATCTTTATATCCTCCTCCAACATGCAGTACACATCGTTGCTTATGTTCAATCCCCATGCCTTTTAATAATTTTTTGTGCATCTGCAATGTTTTTACAGATTGTTTAAAAACACTCTCCTCAGGTGAATTTAGTACAACAAAATGATCTGGATGGAAATCAATTCTCATATTCATATGAACTGCATATTCACCTAGTTTTTTTAAATTTTCTTTTAAAGGACGAATATAGTTCCACTCTAGCAATTCCTCATGATTCGCTAAAGGAATGAGCTTTGAACTGAGCCGAAAGAAAGATATGTCATGCCCTTTATTATGCTTTAATAAACGTAAACAATTTTCTAAATTGGAATTAGCAATTCTTTCAAGTTTACGAATTGCAGCAGCACGATCATCTAATTTCTGAAACTGTGCATACGTCATCGTTTGAGATGGAGATGCATTCTTCAAATGTACACTCATCGCAACGTAACCAAGCCTTACAAGCATATAACAGCCCCTTTTCTATCATAACTATTATGTAGTATGCACAATTATAGAAATAAAAAAAGAGAATGCCTGGTCATCTCCCTGTCAAGTAGACAGTAATAAAAAGAGTATTATGCCACGGCCTTTTCCCGATATTCTATCGGGGAAAGCCCGTGAAGTTT
>NZ_JAKUGE010000089.1:0-10421 GCF_022663795.1 Bacillus cereus group sp. BfR-BA-01349 | reverse complement strand
CTTTTATTTTATCTTTTGAAGAAAATTTAGCCATAAAAAATGCACCTCCAATTGTTAGTTATGTGTCTAACAATTGGGGTGCACTTCAATTACTAGAAAGTCTTCTCTGAAACAAAAAGAAATGTACCAAACATTCCTACTCCGCTATATTCTTTTGAAACACCAGCTTCTGTTTTAAATGTTTGCTTTACAGTCATAAAGAATACACCATTTCGTGCATCTGTACTTTCAAATTGTAGTTTTTCTTTTTTACCATCTACATTTTGCGTGCATTCAAAACTACTCTCATTACAATTCAACGCATACTTATCCTCTACATACACTTTAAAATCTGATTCTTTCGGACAAGTTATAAGTAATATTGCCACGAGAATAATACTTATAATACCCACAATTGTATAATATTTCTTCATTTGTACTCCTTTCAAATGACAAGAAAACTTGACTTCATACGCCAAGTTTTCTTAGTCAACAACCCATTGCCACTCTTGTTCTTTCTTATCAAAAATGAGCCAACCTGTTTCTGTTGCTTCCTCTTTCAATTCATCGATATTATCTAACACCTCATCCGTACTTTCATACGAACCAACTACATATACCGGAATTTCAAGACCTCTTCTTGACTCAATCTTCCCTGCTAGATCTATGTAAAGACCATCTTCCATTAGTGGAATCAGTCCCATGATCAATTCTTTTGAAATTGCTGGGAAAATTTTTGATTTTTGGAAGAAAGAAAAACGTTTCTTACCGAAAGCACCGAGTTTATACGGAATGACTTTACTTAACATTCCTACAAAATCAGCAATTCTACGATAATACACTTTGTTGTACCATCCGTCATCATGTGAAAAATAAACAAATCGATTTTTCAACAGCGGAAAGAATGTTCTTGCAAGTGGTTCTTTTTTGTGAGCCAAATATAATAATTCTGCAATTTCTTTCGGCTCTAATTCATCTAAATCGCTTGCATCATCAAAATCTACCCAACAAAATTCATCAAATTCATCAATCTCTGCTTGAATTAACTTATGTATATTTTCTTCCTCAACATATTCAAATAAAGTATGATAATGAAAATCCGTCCATTCAAAGTTGTGCTTCAAAAGCAACACTTGATGAAGCGGTGAAGGGATGTTACTCGCAAACTCTTTAAACGTAATTCCTGATGTAATAAAACAATGACCTCGACGATTACCATTAATATATATCATATTCTTTACTTGGTCAGATCCTCCAGACAAAGCACCTAGCCACCTTCGTTTTATATGTTTCAATTCTATAGCATATTTTAACATGAAAAATTTTAGAAACATAGAAAAAACTTCAAAAACTATTTACAATTTCATGTGTTTTATTACATAGTGATTACAAGAAAAAACGCCTGCTCATAAGCAGGCGTTTTTAAAGGATTTCATCTGGGTTTTGAGGATGATGATTTCCCTCTTTCTTTTCTTCTTTTTGGAACATCGATTGAATTTTATCAATTGTTTGTGGAGCTAATTCAATCATTTTTTCTGCTAAATGTGTCGCATTTTGTAGATGAAGAATATTTACTCCATCTTTATTCACCACAAGAAATGCTACTGGTGTAATCGAAACACCACCCGCGCTACCGCCACCAAATGCAGCGTTACCGTTCGCTCTTTGTCCATCATTCGTTTGGAAATCAGAACCTCCTGCTCCAAAACCGAACGCTACTTTAGAAACCGTTAACACCACACCACCGTCAGCCGTTTGAACAGGCTCTCCAACAATCGTATTTACATCAACCATTTCTTTTAAATTTTCCATTGCTGCTTTCATTAACCCTTGAATTGGATGATCCACCGTTCATAACCTCCTTTGTCATATCTTTCCTAGTTTTTCCGAAAGTTTGTGAACTAAACATAAAATTTAATATTGATTTCAAAAAACTTAAGTTGTAATATTTAGAAAAATAAAAAAAGAGGTCGATTCGTTATGATGCGAAAATTAACAAAGAAAGATCATGAACAAGTATTCGCTTACCTAAAAGAAGAAGCAGCCCTTAACTTGTTTATTATTGGAGATATTGAAGCTTTCGGTTATGACACAGATTTTCAAGAACTATGGGGAGTATTTAAAGAGAATGGAACATTAAAATCAATTTTACTCCGATTCCACGATTCATTTATACCATATAGTAAAGAAGACTTTGTTACCACTGATTATGAGGCACTTCTTTCCGCATATAAGCCACTTAAACTCTCTGGTAAGTCAACTATTGTAGAAAAGTTTGAAACTGCTCCAAGTCTACAATTAGGCATCAAAAATGAAATGTATTTTTGTGAATGTCTAAATGACAACAACTTACCTGACACGCCTATTCATGAAACGATTAAACTTGCGTCACTCGATGATATAGAACGAATTATGAAATTACGAAGTGACATTGCTGAATTTCCGACTACCAATGAATCAGAGAAAATATTAAGGCAGGCTATCGAAACGAATACCGGACGCACATACTATATTGAAAAAGACGGCGTGATCATCGCATCCACCTCTACTTCCGCTGAAAATTCATTATCCGCTATGGTAGTTGGTGTATGTACACACCCGAATTATCGTGGAAATGGCTACGCTTCACTCATATTACAAAAAATGATCCAAGACTTTACGAAAGAAGGCCGAACACTTTGTTTATTTTATAACAATCCAGCTGCTGGACGAATTTATAAACGTCTAGGGTTTAAAGACATCGGGATGTGGACGATGTATCGATAATAAGAAGTACTCTATAAGAGGAAATAATCGTAACTTAGTAATACAAGCAAATTACAAAATAACTCACACCGTTATTATGAAGATGGAGAAACTACTTGTAAAGCCGTGCCCCTAACTAAAACATGTCATGTATTCAAGCTAAATTTAGACAGATAAATGCCCCAGTTGCATCTACTCCAGCAATTGGGGCGTTTACCCTCAAATTCTTTCCACTATATTTATGAAACATTTATTCCACTTATGTCGCTATTATCATTACGTGCAAATGCTCTTTTTAATATTACTGCTTCTTATTATACTGTGCTTTAAAATCAATATATTCCTGTCTCGCGTCCTGATTATTACCTTGTTGACTATCAAAGTATGTGTGTATTTGTGATATGTGTTCTACTGACTTTCCTTCTTCATTTCTCTTTTTATAATTCACTACAATACTCACTTCCAATATCTGCTCTGAGCCCTTTGTAAACTCAATATGCAGTGCGATCGATCCACCACCATATTCATCATATTGTATTTTCAACTTATCATTAATAATATTTTGAAACTCTGATTCAGTTAATGTATATCCAACAGTACTAGGCTGACCAAACTTTTTTATATCACCTCCTGGCTTCATCTTTAGTTTCCCTATCCCTTTTAAACGATCTACAATTAAGTTCACGTATGAAACATCCAGACTTGAATCCGTACTTTGTACCTGTCCATTCTCATAACTAATATTTGTACTATAATTAACTTCTTCTTTATAATTTTTATTATCTACTTCCGAGGTAATTTCTTGTGTTGTATTTCCATATAAACTTTTATCTTTCGTATTATATATGCCTTTCGAAGTTTGATAGATTGTTTTACTGTGCTCTCCATCTTCCTTTTGCTCATATGTACTATATATACCTCTTTGTTTCACATAGGCATATCCATCATCACTAGCGGACATAACCTTTTTCATATCACCTTCATCCAAAGCTTTGACAAATGGCTTATAATCTATCTTCGTCTCCCCAAAACTACATCCACTTAATAAACTTGATACTATTAACAGAACTATCATCATCCTAGCTTTCTTCTTTAACTTCATACTGACACCCCCTTGATTTCTCTAGGCATTTTTAGGTTCATTACATTCCCATTTTGATAGTAATATAGTTCACCTTTACTTACCGGTATTTATTAACTCATACAGATTATATTGAAGATACTTTAATTTTTAATAGCATCGATTTTTATACAATCCTTAATTGTTTATATATTCCGTTCGAATTTTCAGAAATCAAAACTTATTTTATTTCTTTGGCTTGCTTTTTTTCCTTTTCTTCATAAAGCTTTAGTCTTTTCTGACGTTCCTTTTCGTGCTCTTCCCACGAAATATAAAATGACGGAAACTTAAATCTACAATAGGCTAATAATTGGAATTCAGCTGCACCTATGGCTACCGCGTACATTACAAGAGTTCCTGCTATATACCCTGCTAATATCTCTATTTCATAATCATTATGAAAATAAATTAAAATAAGAAGGATTAGTGCATATACCGTAACACCAATCATTACGTTGTTTTTTGTTTTACTAAAAAATGAAGCTGCCCTTTCATCCATACTAAATGCTCCACTCTCTGCTTGTTTAAAGGTATCAATTGTTGTCACCAGATGAACAAAAACTGCTCCTAGAAACAATAAACCCACATACAATAATGTAATTTGATCAATCGAATAATTTGAAATTGCTGGAAGTATAAACAATGTGAATCCTATAGTTCCCAGCTGAAATGTACATAATAATATCACAAGCGCTTGCAACCTTTGACATTTAAAACGAACTTTTGGAAATAGATATAGAATTAAAAAGATTACTTGCAAGGTATATGAAACTAATTCAATACAAACAATTATTTTGTCAAAGAGATCTGGATAGTAACCCCAGCCAAATTTAACTAATGCTCCAAAAATAAAAAGCATGAATAATGAACTATAAACAGTTGCGCCAAGTATAAACACCATGGAGCGTTCTGGGCTTAAACGATTTCTACATGTAATTCTAAATTCATCTAAATCTTCTTCTTTTATGTTCCACATTTGTTAGCTCCACCTTTCCCCGAACTATAGTATATTACCAAAATAAAGATTCAATTTTCTTAGTCACTGATTTTATACCTTTTTATGTTCATCGCCACTCTTAACTATCTCTTTTGTTGTACTGCGCCTTGTATTTTAAATATTCCTGTCTCGCATCTTGGTTATTATCCTGTTTTCTATTAAAATACGTTATTATTTGGAACATATTTTCTACTAATTTTCCATCCTCATTCTTTTCTTTAAAATCTATATCTATCCTCATTTGCAAAATTTGTTTTGGATTTTTTGAGGCATCCAGGTGCAATACGATTGTTGCTCCATCAAATTCATCGTATTGTATCTTTAATTTATTATTAATAATATCTTTAAATTCAGATTCAGTTAGTCGATATCCCACTGAATTAGGCTGATCAAACTTTTTTATATCACCTTCGGGCTTCATCTTTAGTTTCCCTATCCCATTTAAACGATCTACAATTAAGTTTACGTATGAAACATCTAGATTTGAATCCGAACTTTTCACCTGTCCATTTTCATACTTAACATGAGTACTATAAATAGTTTCTTTTTTATAATTCTCATTTGTCCTTTTTCCCTTGTCTTTTTCTATATCAGTCATAACTGTTTGTATCGCCTCTCCATATAAACTTTTATCTTTTGTATTATATACACCTTCCGTAGTTTGACGAATTGTCTTACTATGCTCTCCATCTTCTTTTTGCTCAAACGTACTATAAATACCTCTTTGTTCCACAAAAGCATACCCATCATCACTTGCAGACATAACCTTTTTCATGTCACCTTCATCCAATGCCTTAATAAATGGCTCATACTCTACCTTTTCTTCAAAAAAACTGCATGCTTGTAGTAGGCTGATTGTTATTATGATAGTAATCATTTTAGAAACCTTTTTTATGTTCATTTCATCATCACACTACCCACTCTACATTTTCGATCAGATAACCTTCTAATCACTTTAATCACCTTACATAATTAAATTTTCTTTTAGAAGTTAAAATACTCTCTTGTAAATAATTACTTTTCTATCATCAAAACGTACCATACGCACTTTCTTTATGCCTTACGTTTCGATTTACCTTTTTTATTTTTCTTTCGATATCTTGGAGTCTCTCTTTTATGTTGCTCCCACGTTTTATTAAATGATGGGAATTTAAATCTGCAATATGCTAATAGCTGAAATTCAGCTGCTCCTATGGCTATCGTATACATTAAAACAGTTCCTATTACATATCCAATAAAAGTATCAAACGCATAATCATTATGAAAATAAATCAAAATAAGAATGATTAATGGGTAGATTGAAGCAACTTTCATCATAGTTCCTTTTGTTTTACTAAAAAAGGATACGGATCTTTCATCCATACTAAACGCACCTTCACTTGCCAATTTAAATGTATCTATTGTTGTTACAATATGAAAAATTACTGCTCCTAAATATAGCAAACATACATAATTCAACGTAATACGATCCATTGAATTATTAGCTATTTCAGAAACAACTAAAACTGTAAGTAATATAGTAGCCATTTGAAGTGCGTATAATAATACGACAAGTGTTTGTAGCTTTTGAAATTTAAATTGAGCTTTTGGAAATAAATATAAAATGAAAAAAATTACTTGCAGAGCATATAACAACACTTCCAGCTTAACAATTCCTATATTAAGGAGAACCATACAGTAATCCCAATCACCTGATACAATAATAGAAAAGACGGCTATTGAACTATAAAGTATTCCTCCAAACATAAATCCTGTAGCACCCTCAGGACTTAAACGATCATTACATGTCATCCTAAACTTATCTAAATCTTCTTCTTTTATATTCCACATTCAGTTTTTCACCTTCTATACAGTTTAAATAATTTCCAGGCACTAAAATCCCATTACATTCCTAACTTTTTAAGTACATTCATCTTTGCGTAACTATATTCAGATAATATTACCTCTACATTAATTACCGTACATAATCAGAATGCTTTTGATAGTTCAAATAGCCTTCTTTCTCCTCAAAAGCTCTAAATATTCTTCTCTCTTTCACTTAAGCATATCCCTCATACTCTATTTTTGTTTCTCTGAAATTGCACTCACTTAGTAAAAAACGTTACTGTTATCACAATTGTATCTTCAGAAAGTTGATAACCTCCCATCGACAATATGCTAAGAGGTTATTACAGTTATTTAAAATTTGTTTTTTAGTTTAATGGATTCGATTTTTGCAAATAATAATGTTATTTAATTTGAGAGAAGCGAATATTAAAAACATACTGCTTAATAACTCGTAATTAAGTCTTCCCCCTCATATCTAGGGTCTTTCTCAACTTTACCATCTTTTGTTTTGATGACTTTTAGTCTACCTAACCACTCTGCTCCGTTATATGTCTCTTCACTTACCCATACATTATGCTTTTTACCGTCTATCTCAACTACTAATGTGGGGTGTGTAAACATGAATTCCTTCTCTACATGCCTACCTACAATTTCTGCATGTAATGATGTACCTTCTTCAACTAGTTTACTATTTTGATACCCTTCGATAATAGGTAATCCAATAAATACAAAGAATATCAGTCCAAATACGATTACTTTCTTCTTTGTACTCCATTTATTCTTTTCTTTCAATTCCTTCTGTCTCGCTTCTCTTTCTTCGCGTTCATCCAAACTCTCATTTAAAGCATCTTCCCATGCCTTAATTTCCGCTTCGATTTCTGCTTCAGCTCTTGCTAGTTTTTCTAGTTGTTCATCGGTTGCTACCATCTCATATGAGTTATCTCCAACCAAACGAATTTCAGTACCATTTTCTTTTACTTTTCGCAAGTCTTTTTCTGTACAATTAAACTCTCGAATGATTTCCCCTTGTGTGTTTACCAATCTAACGTAAATGTTTTTTTCTCCTTCTTCTTAAACATCTGAACTCCCCCTTATTTGTTTCCTATCATAGATAACCCTATTGCAATTAAGAGAAAGAAAACGATAATAAGGAAAGTCTTCCCTTTGCTTACTTGTGTTGTACAACCTTCCAAGACAGCCCATATAAGAATTGGAAAAAGAAGAATACCTAGGAGAATATCGACCAACTTTTTGCTACTCTTCTTTAGCGGTTTTTCTTCTACTATCGGTTTTATCTGAACAGCTTCTTTTCTTATTTGTTTCGGTTTCTTTTTCTTACGTCTATGATTCACCCAACTTACTCCTTTTAGAATAACTTTTTCCTAACTATAAAAATACCGAAATATCCCCATTTTCATCGTACAGTATAAAATGATTTATTTCTTCACAGATAGATTTTCACCATAAAAAACAGTCTATGACTATTATTTACAAATATTATTTCAGCTTTTGCTCTTTTTCTCTTATTCTTTTTCTATTCGCTATAAATTCTTGGCGCTCTTTTTCATATTGTTCCCACGTAATATTAGATATTTAGATTCTTATTCAATCAAAAATAGACTTTCCTCTTTCCATTTTGGAAGAGGAAAGTCTATTTATTTCCAAATATATTATAGCCTTTGTTTTATTAATAATTGTTACTTATTATTTTCAGCCTTGTTCTTTATCGTTTTTACAAATTCATTTCGCCATATTTTAAAATTATGAGCAAAATTTCCTTCAATAGAATTTTTATACCCTTCAAATTTCACTTCTGATATATCAAAGTCATTGAATAATTTATATGTCTCTCCCGTCAAACCTACTGGGTGTAATACCCCACCATAGTCATAGAAAGTGTCTTCATCGAGAAGTATTCCTCTTGTAGTAATTACATACTCTACATCTTTTTCTTCCTCAGTACTCAACCTCACTACACTTCCTAAAGGCAAAACTTTCTCCATATAATCTTTCATATTAATTCACCGATCCTTTTAACACGATAATTTTCTCTTCTATTTTTTGTCGCCTTTTTTCTAATTGGCGGATACGATCAATAAAAGCATCACGTGTTTTACCTTGCAAACTATTATCAATACTATTTTCTAATCTTCTAATATCTCCGGTCAAAGATACAGCTGCTTTTTCAAGTTGCATAACAACATTAATAATTTGATCTCGCCCACCACTGTCCGGAAATGTACTATGAACCCTCGACATTATCATATGTAAATCCATCCTCATACCCCCTTCCTTAACATTTATCAATAATAAGAAACTGAAGCTAACTCTTCATCTTTTGCTATCATAGAAATTACCGCATCTGTTACATCTTGACTTAACTCTTTTAAATCATTTGAAAGTTCGTTCACATCTCTAGAAATCTCTACTAATAATGAACGATTTAACCCTCTACTACCATCATTCATAAAATAGTTTAATAATGATTGGCGATGGCTTCTAACATAATCTCCAGCAATTGAAGCAATATTTGTATCAATTTCAAAGTCACCTTTAAATACATCTAAAATATCTTGAACAAGAGAAGATGCTACTTCTTTTGCAATTGCTATAATTTCGTCACGGGATAAATAAAGAATGATGCATCCTACTAAAAAATCTACAGCTGCGTTAAATACTGATTCTAACACTTCAAGTACCTTTTCCTTACATTTTGCTAATTTATTCTCTATCCAATCCACAGCCGCGTTCACCTGATTTCTAACTTCTTGTATAACTTCCTTACTAAATTTCAAAGCTTTTTTTCCTGTTTCTACACCTATACTTGCTATTTTTGTTGCTAGAGCACTAGTATCTCCCACTACTGTTATTGCAACTAGAATTGCACTGACTGGGGTTCCATTTACCACTAAATCCACTACAACTTCTTCTGTTGTACTTAATGTTTTTTTTCCAGTGATTCCTTTATATAGGTCCCCAGCAGATTCTGATATTTCTAAAAAACCAAATTTCCAATCAAATCCTGTTTCGCTAACCTTTTTCAATTTATCTATTGCTACATTCCCATTCCCAGAATAAAATTTTGGATCATATAAAAAAGAATGCCCTTCCCCATTTTCCATTTTATAAACCTGTCCAGGTATTACAAAATCTGCGGCTTTAATGGCGCCATACAAAGGATCATATTCATTTATAAGACTGCGGCAATTTTTCATATTGGTCCCGTATCCGTACTTAACCACATCTTTATTTAAAACAGGCGCAGGATTTAAAGCTAATACGTTTATATTATCTTCTTGATGTCTTAATGCAACTGTATTCGCTGCTCCGCCACCTAAAGAGTGCCCTAGTAAAGTTATCTTCTTTCCTTTATTATCCGCTTTGACTTTTTCATAAAATCTTTCCGCTTGACTATACTGAAACTCCGCTAATGACCCAAATATAGGTGAATTAGTTAAATTATGCAGTCCAATTGCTCCATCGGTTGCTAAATCGCCTATTTGACTCGGTTGCGTTCCAACGTAAACTATAAAAATTTCACCTGTATGGTTGTCTTTTAGAGCGTATGCCCCAAAACCAGTCTGAGGATGTTGATCATCCTCTGCTATTAGTTCGGCATCAAAGTTATCTTCTAGTCTTTTCTTATTTTTTCCTGAGTCTGGATTGATATGATCCCCTTATAGTAGACAGTTGAAAGAAAGTTACTTTACTGTTTATTATGGAGGGGATTTTTTATGGGGAAAATTAGAAGAA
>NZ_JAKUGE010000088.1:0-11708 GCF_022663795.1 Bacillus cereus group sp. BfR-BA-01349 | reverse complement strand
TACCCTATCATTTGACAACTCGGAATGAAAGTTCACTGTTGAACAATTGTCCGACAGTGCCTAAGCTTTTCACTTAGGAACGTGTCGCACCGCCGTTTGGATAGATTTGAAAGAAGTCTGGCCCTGAGTATGTACGGAATAGTTCTGGATTTTTAATAATAAGTCCAGTTTCTTCAAACACTTCTCGTTTTAAAGCATCTTCTAACGTTTCGTTATATTCTAGGGCACCACCAATAATGCCCCAGCGGTTAAAATCTGTACGGAGCTGCAGCAATACTTCATCTTTTTCATTTAATATAATGGCGTGTGATCCTATTAGAATAAGTGGATGATTTCCTACTAGATTTCTCATATCTTCAATATAACCCATGTCATTGCTCCTTGTATTTAATAATAGTTAGGAATTTCTTTTAACATTCTTTCTGTTTTACGTGCTGTAAAGGCTAAGTTATGGTCGTCTTTCGTTCTGAAAAATAATGTGCGTAAAAAGGTTTTAATGTTGGCACATAAAATACAATACTCATTAAGCGAAAGGCGTTTTCTTATTTGAGGAAGCCTTTTTATTTTTTTATGAATAATAGAAATTAACTCGTTTTGAGGAAAATCATGATACAGCATTGCTAGTAATGGCGTAACAATGCGCTCATCTTCGTTATTATGAAAAAGGTCAGATGGAATAAAGATTTTATTTAATAAACAATGAATTAATTCTTCGTACCATTCAAAAGTTGTATACGTATTATGAACAATTTCAGTAAAGGCATCAGATACGTGAGCAAGACAATGAGCCCATCCTTTATTTTCGATATAGCCCCGAAAATCCGTTTCTAAGTTTGTGTATGTAATGAGTTTATTTTTTATTTCTTCGATATCTTCCTCTGTACAAAAGTAGTGCGAATTAGCGAATTGGAGTATTAACGCAATTAACGAAACAGTGTAAGAACGTGTGAAAACCCCATCTGTATGTGGGGAGTAAATGTCACAATATAAATACTCATCACTTAAACAAGTTTGCAGAAGTAATTTCAGCTGATCGTCCATAAGGAATTCATGATGAATGAAATGCGCAAAACATTTATATATAAGTTGGTAACGAACGTAGCTATCAGTCGTTCCGATATACTGGAGCATGTTCAAAGTTAACTCATTTACGTCTATATGCTGTAGTTGCGTATAGTCATTTTGTTGTATAAGCTCTAACTGTTGTTGCAATGCTGTAATATCCACTGGAGAACCTCCTCCGCACTTTAAAGATGCGATCTTTTCTAGTATTCTATATATTCAAGGACAATCCTGCTCATGCAAGGAGAACGATTAGAAATTCGAGTATGATATAGATGAGGGAAGAATATGACGACGATAGAACAGTTAGAAAAATATTTTAAAATAAGAAGAAATGCTTCTTCTATTATGATAAAAGAAAATAATGCAGAGATTTTTACAGAAGAGCAATTAGAGGAAATGATGCAATATTGCGTTGCTGAAGCTAAAAAAGATGGATTAGAAAAACTACATTTTGAAATCTCTTCAAAAAGTCCAAATTATGATGTGTATAAAAAATGTTTTGAAACGTATTCATTTGAATATGTTACGGAAAACATGATTGTATTTAAAGATATATATGAAGTAGAAGATGTAGAAAGTGAAATTGATTTTAAGCTTATTGAAGAAGTTGGAGAAGAGGCTTTTTATTCACTGTGGAATGAAGCGACGGGAGAAACAGTCGTTCATGATCAATTTGTGCATATGATGCTACAAGAAATTGGTGAGCAATGGAAAGAACATTGTTTAACAGCGAGTGTAGGTGAAGAGCCGATAGGGATTGTAATTCCGCATATTGAAAGAGGTACGTTAGAAGAAGGGAAACTTATGTACTTCGCAGTTACTCCAAATATGCGTAATAAGGGATATGAAGCTGCATTATTTGCAGGTGCGATGTTTGTCTTAAAGGAAATAGGTGCATCTTATTATATTGGTGAGACAAATGTACAAAATGAATGGATGAAGGATGTTTTTGAAAAGAATGGATGTCAGTTGCTGAGTTGTACTGAGCGATATGTGAGGAAGTTTTAGGATATAATCTGGGACACATTTAGTGAGAACCCTTGTACAAATTTTGAACAAGTAAAAGAACTTTTCGCCTGTTTGTAAGATAAAAAGAAAAATGAGAACGACAAAGTAGATATTTGTATAATACAATAGGGTGAGATTTGATTATATGAGAAAGCGTTGGTGAAAGAATGGGACAGCAAAGAAATTGGTTACAAGCAACTATAGAAAGAAATAAAGATAATACGTTACAAATAAAGTGGGAAAATAATATAGAAGAAGTTCGTATTTATTGGAGTACTTCACCAGATCATATTGAAGAAAATGGAGAATTACTTGCAACGGTAAATGGAGAATTATCATATACAATTGAAAAACCGAGTGAAAATGAACGTCCATATTTTAGATTAGTAGGAAGTAATGGACAAGCAGTAACAGTAGCCGAGCGTAGATTGCCATTACAAGGTGCGTTTAACTTCCGTGATATGGGAGGATATGAAACGACTGAAGGCCGTAAAGTAAAATGGGGCAAATTATACCGCTCTGAAGAATTAGCAGGGCTAACTGAATGGGATATTGCCTATTTACAAAAGTCTGGTTTAAAGTTAATTTGCGATTACCGTACAGACTTTGAAGTGAAGCATAAGCCGAATCCAGAAATTACGGGTGCTCGTCAAGTGTGCTTACCAGTTATGCAAGACTTAGCGAAAGACTTAAATATAAATGAGTTTTTCCAAGTTGGTGACCTTTCTATGTTAGGAAAACCAGGTGAGTATCTTGTGAAAATGAATCAAGATTTCGTAAGTGGTAACGAGGCATTCGTGAGCTTCTTAAACTTAGCGCAAAACCCGGAAAACTTACCGTTAGTAAACCACTGTACAGCTGGAAAAGATCGTACTGGATTTGGTTCAGCATTATTACTACTTTTACTAGGTGTACCAGAAAAAACAGTAATGGAAGACTACTTACTAAGTAACGGATTCCGTGAAAAGCTAAATGAAAAAATGATGGCCTTTTTAGGTGCGAAATTACAAAACGATGAGAGCAGAGCGATATTAGGTGCAATGTTTGAAGCACGTGCTGAATACTTGCAAGCTGCGATTGGTGAAATTCAAAAGCAATACGGATCAGTTGAAGCATACGCTGAAAAAGCTCTTGGCTTTACGAAAGAGTCGTTAGAGGAAATGAAAGAGTTATTGCTAGAAGATTAATAATGAGAAGGAGGCTGAGCGGATTAGCCTCCTTTTACTATTGTTGCTATAATTTTGTTAATGAGGATGTTGTGCACAGAGGAGAAAATGGATGAAAAGAACTTAAGAATCGGGGGATAAAATGATTCATACACGTGTAAAAGCAGAGGGGTTAAGAGAGAAGCTGGCAACAATACTAAGTCAAGAGTATAAGGAACTAGCTATTCAAGATTTAAAGGTGATTGGAACGGGAGTGCAAAATATTGTTTTTCAAGGAGATTCAGAAAAGGGGTCTTTGGCATTTCGAGTACCGTGGGAAAGAGAAGTGGAAAATATAAATGAAGACTTATTTAACAGTCGGATTTCGTTGCAAAAGGAAGCGGAGCTGTCTAAGTATTGTCATTCAAAAGGTATTCCAGTACCAAGGATACACGGATTGCATCTTTCAACCGAACTTGATTTTTTAATTTCGGATTGTGTGTATGCTGATCATATGCCAATTTCCGCATGCAAAATAGGGGAGTTAGTGAGCAATCTTCATAGTATGCCAATTGATGGTTTGTATTACAAACAAAATATTAGAGAGCCCATTAGTAAGTATATAGCAGAACGAATTGTGAAACGGATAGAAGGGTTTAATACAATCACGAACTGCAAAATTAATCTTCCGGATACAAAAACAATTGAATATATTCTTAGTACAGCAGATCATGTAAAATGTTTATTACATATGGACATTCGACCAGCCAATTTAATCGGGTATAATGGAGAAGTTAAAGCAATAGTTGATTGGGATAATGCTTTAATTGGTCATCCATTGCTGGAGCTTATGAGAATAGCTGAAACAAATGAGGTTAGTTGGGATGAATTTAAAGATGGATATAAGAATGATAGTATCTTTAATGTTACTCCTCATATTGTTAGTTTATTTTATAGACTAGATACAGCAGTCATGCTAGCAAATTTATTTATAGCACATTTGAAAATAAAAGATAAAGGTGTATTCTATAAAGAGCGGGTTAAAGCGCTTCATCGCGACATATATATAAACTTATAAGCAATGAGAACGAAGCTTTTAAAATAGGAATTGAGGAGAACATCATGAAATACAAATTTATATTATTCGACGTAGACGATACATTATTAGATTTCCCTGAAACGGAAAGACACGCATTACATAATGCGTTTGTACAGTTTGGCATGCCTACAGGGTATAATGATCATCTTGCAAGTTATAAAGAGATTAGTAATGGATTATGGAGAGATTTAGAAAATAAAATGATTACGCTAAGTGAATTAGCCGTAGAGCGATTTAGACAATTATTTGCACTTCATAATATAGCCGTAGATGCGCAGCAATTTAGTGATGTATACCTTGAAAATTTAGGGAAGGAAGTACATCTTATAGAAGGCGCATTACAATTATGTGAAAATCTTCAAGATTGCAAGTTAGGTATTATTACGAATGGATATACGAAGGTGCAACAATCAAGAATCGGAAATTCGCCTTTATGTAATTTCTTTGATCACATTATTATTTCTGAAGAAGTTGGTCATCAAAAACCAGCGCGTGAG
Source organism: Bacillus cereus group sp. BfR-BA-01349 (assembly GCF_022663795.1). NCBI lineage: Bacteria > Bacillati > Bacillota > Bacilli > Caryophanales > Bacillaceae > Bacillus > Bacillus cereus group sp. BfR-BA-01349. Next base: position 6,894 of record NZ_JAKUGE010000088.1, on the reverse strand, counting down.
ATTTTTGATTATGCGTTTGAAAAGTTTGGGATTACTGATAAATCAAGTGTACTAATGGTTGGAGATTCGTTAACTTCTGATATGAAAGGCGGAGAAGATTACGGCATTGATACGTGTTGGTATAATCCGAGTTTGAAAGAAAACGGGACAGATGTTAACCCGACTTATGAAGTGGAGAGTATTCTACAAATTTTAGAAATTGTAGAAGTGGCGGAAGAAAAGGTAGCTTCATTTTAATTGTGCTGATATTTGTCGAAAAATCGATATATTGAAAAAATCGTTGATATATTGTAAGTTGCGATAGATATAGTTGAAAAATCGCTCATGTAAATTCGTATACTAAGATATAGAACAAAAAATAGCGCTACTATACAAGATCATTCACGTGTTATAATGCGTGAATTAAATATGCGTATATAAATAGTTTCTCAGAGTGATGCGATGTCATGTATGATTAGTGTAACAACTAGAGGTGAATAAAGGATGTTAACGTTTTTATTTGAGTTAGATAAGAGTATCCCGCAGAAGGATGAGCCACGGTATGATGCTTATTCAAAGGGTTTTATCGAAGGAGATGTAACGATTTGCGCGAGTGACAGCGTATTTTTTCAAAAATCATGTATGAAGGTTGCAGAGCTGGGTATTTATTTAGGTCAGTGGATGGAACAAGTTCAACATGGGCAGAACGTGCCTATGAAATATGAAACGGCTGACCGTGAAGAGGTAATTCTTGGTTTCTTCTATGAAGAGGATCATAATCAATGGAATGTTTCTTCCAGTTGGCAATAATTTGAAATTCAAGAGCGTATAGCTACTACAACATTAATAGAGAGTGTTCAAAGCTATTTGTATGAGCTAAATAAAGAACTGCGCATGATAGAATATCCTGTGACGTTTGATCAGTACTTAAGAAGAGAGCGAATGATGCAGCTCTCTTACAAACGACCGTGTGATAGCAAAGCAGATACGACGCCGATAGAGGTTTATAATGGAAGTGAGCAAGTAGGCGTAGTACGAGGCTATTATAAAAATATGTTGATGAGAGTGCTGGATTTTATTCCGAAAATTGGTAGTAATATTATTTATGAAATAAAGGATAGTAAGGGCAATATTCGCATCATTGCAAAGGATGTAAGTAGACAGCGCCAAAGAAAGATTTTAGTAACGTACATCGATAATCATGATGCAGAGCATGAAATACTTGTATGTGACGGAAAGTTATTGGATGCAAATTTCTTATTTACCTTTACATATAGGGCAGAAGAATATGTTGTTCATAAAACTTCATTTGGAATGGGAAAGTTATTACGAAAAGGCTATGTAATTGCAGATTGGAATATTCGTCTTGAGGAAGATATGTATTACATTGAGATGAATGTATATGATGAAGATTACATGCAGGATCAATACTTACTATTAGGCGTATTTCATGCGATTTTATATGGATAATCAATGAGAAATACCGTCATTCTTCTTGGAAAGAATGACGGTATTTTTTTATGTGATTCTTGTGACTGGACGCCTTTAATCAATCCTCAAAAATAAAAATCTCATCAATCTTACTATGTAGTGCCTTCGCTATATCGTGAGCAAGTTGTAAGGAAGGATTGTATTTACCTTTTTCGAGATGACTAATTGTTTCACGTCGCACACCAACGCTCTTTGCTAAATCTTCTTGTGTCATGTTCAATTTGGCGCGGTATTCTTTTATCCTCGTTACGAACGCCATGGTGCATCTTCCATTTCATCAACAGGTTTATCATAAAAGAACATAGAAAAACCGAACGTAAGAATGAGTGTGCCGAAAATAAGAGCGATATCAATTTCTTGTAGCGCCGGGTTTGGAAATAACATTTCAATGAACATAATGATAGCGGTAGTTAGTAACGTAAAGATAAAAGCATTACGGCACGATTTATTAACGATTTGTTCAAACAGTTCATCGTGTTGAACCGTTCTATACGATGTGAAAAAGGAGAAGAAACAGAACATAGTAAACAATCCTTTTTCATAAAAAAATCCGAGGAAACCGAAGAAACCGAGAAATCCTAAATATTTTATCCAAGTTGTTTTCATGATAGGTCCTCCTTGTGTTGTTAGAAATAAGTCACGTTATGTTATAAATATATCACAATTGGATAGGAATGGTAATAATAGTTTTCCAGTTTGCTTCATAATAATAGTAAAAAGAGGAAATATGCTGCGAAATAAAGAGGATAATATTGTAAAATGGTTGTAAGGAGGGGGAGGAAGAAATGCTAACTTGGATCATGATCGTTGTATTACTTGTAGTGATTACTGTCATTGCGACGGTTTTAATTGGGCGGAATGGTGATGCAAATTATAGCAAAGCGACAAAGGGGAATATTAAACGCTTAACAATGATTTATATTATACTAGCTGTCGTTTTAGTTGTTGGATTAGGGGTGTATATTTATTTTAAAGGTTAAATAAACTGAAAAATGTAAAAATCTTAAAATAGAAGTATGCTATAATATCAATATAGTTATTTGGTAATTAAGGAAAGGATTGGATGGAATGATTGAAATTACGAATGTGTCAAAAAGTTATAATGGGTCTACCTATGCAGTAAAAGACTTAAGTTTATCTGTGCCTAGCGGCGAAATCTTTGGATTTTTAGGACCGAATGGTGCGGGTAAATCAACGACAATTAAGATGATTACTGGTATTCACGGGGTAGACAAAGGGACTATTACGATTAACGGAAAAAATATTATGGAAGAGCCGATGGAAGCGAAGAAGACGTTTGGTTATGTACCAGATAGTCCAGATATGTTTTTACGTTTAAAAGGAATTGAATATTTAAACTTTATGGCTGATATGTATGAAGTGCCGAAAGAAGTACGACAAGAACGAATAGAGTCTTTAGCGAAGAAGTTTGATCTTTATAATGCATTATCTGATCAAATTCAAAGTTATTCGCACGGTATGAGACAAAAAATCGTTATTATTGGTGTGCTCGTACATGAGCCAGATGTATGGATTTTAGATGAACCATTAACTGGGCTTGATCCAAAATCTGCATATATTTTAAAAGAAATGATGAGAGAGCATGCGGATAAAGGAAAGATTGTATTTTTCTCTACACACGTATTAGAAGTAGCGGAAAAAATATGTGACCGGGTTGCTATTATTAATAAGGGGAATTTGCAGTTTAAAGGAAATTTAGATGAAATGAGAGATCATTTTAAATCCAATGAATCACTTGAAAAAATGTTCTTGGAGATGACGGGAAATGAGTAAAATTTGGACGTTAACGAAGGTACTATTAAAGTTAAATTATGCAGATTTTATAACAGATAAGAAGAAGCGATGGGCGTATTTATTTTCATTTGCAGCTATTTTATTTGTTGGCTTTTTAATATTTGGTTCGATGACGCACGGAATGTATGAAGGTCTGAAACAATTAGGGCAAGGGCCGGGAATGATTATTGCAATGGGACTTGCGATTGCTAGTATATGGGTATTTTTAATGAGTATCACGAACATTTTAACTGTATTTTACTATAGTAATGACATTGAAATGTTATTGCCGTTACCATTAAAACCAGCGCAAATTATTTCGGCAAAATTTTTAACGGTATTAATTACACAATACGTAATGAGTTCATTCATTTTATTACCAATCTTCATTACGTACGGTTTAAAAAGTGGCGCATTTATTACATATTACATATATATGATTTTTATTTACTTACTCTTCCCAATCGTGCCGTTAGTATTAGCTTCGTTACTGATGACAATTATTATGAGGTATACAAATATAGCGAAAAATAAAGATCGAGGAAATATATTTATTGGAATCGTAAGTATATTATTTATTGTAGGAATTAACGTATTTATGCAGTGGAGAAATAAAAGTGCGTTTTCTGGAGACGGGGCTGCGGAATACCTTGTAAATAATCAATCTTCTCTTTTAGTACAAATGACAAATTATTTTCCAACTACATATTTTGGAGCAGTGGCATTAGTAGAAAATGCAAATTGGAAAGGTCCTTTATATGTAATAATCTTTGCAGTTATTTCATTTGTCTTCTTTGTGTTGTTTTATTACATTGCAGAGCGTACATATTTAAAAGGAGTTATTGGACTTTCAACGAGTACAGCAAAGAAACAAGTTATTTCGGCGGAAGGTTTACAGAAATCAACAGTGCAAAGTTCTCATTTAAAAGCGTATGTGAAAAAAGAATTTAAAACGTTATTCCGTACACCACAATTTTTCTTAAATTGCATTGTACAAACTTTCGTTATGCCAATTATGTTGTTCTTTATTTTATTTGTGCAAGATGGGAATTTAAAGTTTATTACAGAGTATATTAACAATCCAGAGACAACGGGATTTGCAATTGGTGTTGGCCTTTGTGCATCGTTATTTTTAATGGGTAGTAACGTCATTGCAACAACGTCATTTTCGCGAGATGGAAGCTCTTGGTTTGTGAATCGTTATTTACCAGTAAAGGCTTCGGATATCTTTTTTGCGAAAGCAATCACTGCTTGGTTAATTAATGTGATCATTTTAGCAGTATTCGGTATTACGATGGCAGTTGTAGCTGGGATTTCTCCAGTCTTTATGATACTGTGGTTTTTACTAAGTGCGAACGGGTTGTTATTAATTAATTTAATCGGAACACGCTGGGACGCACAAACTGCAGATATTCATTGGGATACAGAGCAGAAATTATTTAAAAGTCGATATACAACTTTGTGGAATTTTTTGGCTAATATTTTAATAGCTTTAATTATTGTGGGGGGAGTAAGTGTATTATACTTCTTCCTTCAAGTAGGACTTTGGATTATGTTTATCGTTTTATTTGTAATGTTTACAATTGTAAATTATATCTTTATTAAAATGTTAAAATTAGGTGCTGAACGTATACTGTCAAATATTCAATAAGAAGATAGATCCTCTGCATTCATGCAGGGGATCTGTGTATAGATGGAGGAGAAAAAGGTGAAGAAAATAGCAATTGTAACAGGGGCAACTCGTCTGAATGGAATTGGTGCAGCTGTATGCAAGGTGCTTGCTCAAAAGGGGATAGACATTTTTTTCACGTACTGGCCAAAGTATGATAAAGCGATGCCATGGGGAATGAGTGATCAAGAACCCTTTTTGCTGAAAAAGGAAATTGAAAGTTACGATGTTCGATGTGAAATGGCAAAAATCAATTTATCGCAGTCTTATTCGCCAAATCGTTTGTTTTATATGGTATCAGAACGGTTAGGTGATCCATCTATTCTAGTTAATAATGCAGTATATTCTACTCATACGAGGATTGAGGAATTAGATGTAGAGCAGTTGGATAAACATTATACAGTTAATGTTCGGGCTACTATGCTATTAAGTTCATTGTTTATAAAACATTATTCACTTAAAACGGGCGGGAGTATTATTAATCTTACTTCAGGACAGTCAGTAGGCCCAATGCCAGATGAACTAGCATATGCAGCAACGAAAGGGGCAATCGAAGCATTTACAAAGTCAGTAGCACCAGTTGCAATGGAGAAGGGGATTACAGTGAATGCTGTAGATCCAGGACCGACGAATACAGGATGGATTACAGAGGAGCTGAAGCATCATTTAGTATGGAAATTCCCGCAAGGTAAAGTAGGAGAACCGGTGGATGCTGCGCGCTTAATTTCTTTTTTAGTAAGTGAAGAAGCGAAATGGGTTACTGGGCAAGTCATTCACTCGAATGGTGGTTATTCATAAAAATATTATGTTAACAAATGTTGAGAAACAAAAAACGAAAGAAAATTTTATTTTTTTGTATAAATAAAATGTCAAGAAAGATAAAAATTTGATAGAAGAGTATATTGTCATATGAAGATAGTAATTCTTAATGTGACAATATACTCTTTTTCTTTTACTTGCGAGCAGAAAAATGAAGTAGAAGAAACTCGAATATTAAAATGAGTTTATCAGTTTTTGTACGTATTATTATGAAGATTACTGTCGGAAAGATGATAATTCGTATGAAAAGGGATTTTTTAAAGGGGAATCGAATCGTAAAGGGGAGGATAAATTATGTAAAACATAGGGGGATTTATATGAAAATGAAAAAGGTCGCTATCGCATCGATTACAATTGGTACAATGCTTACTATGGCAGCTTGTAGTCCTTCAGTAGATAAAGAAACGGAAAAGAAAGAGCAAGTAACTGCGCAAAATGATGGAGAAGCAAAAACGACAAGTGCAGATGAAGCGTCAAAAACAACGAAAGATACTGAAAAAGAAACAAATACTTCTTCAAATGAAAAAACAGATAAGGATGCAAAAAATACGAAAGAATCATCAGGAACAGAAAGTAACGGCAAAACGTCAACTCAAAACGAAAATGTAAAAACAAAAGAAAAAGAAACGACAGGAAAAACGAATGATCAAACGACTAGCGGGAAAACAGCAGATCCAAGCACAAGTACAAGCACAAACAATAACGGAAAGACAACGAAAGATCCGAAGAAAAGTGTTGCTGTGAAAACGAACGTTAAAGAAGTTGTAGCATTAATTGATAGCTTGGACAAGCAGTTAGCTGCTAATCCAAAATTGGAAACAGTGAATAAGCTTGGCAAACAAATTAATGAAAAGTGGGATGTGATTGAAAAAGAGCTAGAAGCATCACATCCGACGGATTCTAAAACAATCGGTCAAAGTATGTATCCGTTAATTGTAGGAGCGGAGAAAGAAAAAATCGATATTAATAAAATGAAATCATTAACGACGAAAACGAAAAAAGATTTAAATCAGTTATTGACGAAACTTTCATAGTTTCAAAAGCCTACTCGTGTGAAGTGCACCCCAATTGTTAGACACATAACTAACAATTGGAGGTGCATTTTTTATGGCTAAATTTTCTTCAAAAGATAAAATAAAAGC
>NZ_JAKUGE010000087.1:0-11747 GCF_022663795.1 Bacillus cereus group sp. BfR-BA-01349 | reverse complement strand
CATAAAAAAATCCCCTCCAGATAAAACAGTATTGAGTCCATCATATCAGATGGACTCTTTTTTTACTGTCTACCTATAGGGGATAATACCAGCCCGCAAAGGGCATTCTCTTTTTTTTATTAAGCTTGTGGACGGCTATGATGTTTTCTTTCGCCGCGTCCATTTGAAGAACCAGGGCGACCTTGGCCTTCACCTCTACGACCACGACTACCACCATCACGATTACGATCGCGATCGCGGTTTCCATCACGATTGCGATCACGGTTTCCATCACGGTTACGGTCACGATTACGTCCATCGCCACCGCCGCGTCCATCACGACTACGATTACGGTTACCATCACGGTATCCGCCTCCGTTACCGCCGCGTTTTTTAGAACCGCCACCTCTTGCAACAACTGGTGGTTCTGATGTTAAAGCGATTGGAGTTGTATCCGGCTCTTTTGTCATCATTTTTAAAGCAGCAGCTACTACTGTTACAGAGTCGTTCTCTTCTAACATTTCTTCTGCAATACGCTTGTAGTATGATAAATTTTCATTTTGAATTGTGCTTTGAAGTTTTTCAGCGATTAAACGTTGTTGACCTTCTAATGCTTCGTCAAGTGTCGGTGCTTCCATACGATCAACTTTACGTTTTGTTGTGCGCTCGATATTTTTTAATTGCCCTGATTCACGTGGTGTTACAAATAACATTGCAATACCTTTTTTACCTGCACGGCCAGTACGACCGATACGGTGAACGTATGATTCTGGATCTTGTGGGATATCGAAGTTATATACGTGTGTTACACCTGAAATATCAAGACCACGTGCAGCAACATCTGTTGCAACAAGAACTTCAATAGCACCTTCTTTAAATTTACGTAATACAGACATACGTTTCGCTTGTGTTAAGTCACCGTGAATACCTTCTGCTGCATAACCACGTAAGTTTAACGCTTCTGATAATTCATCAACACGACGTTTTGTACGACCGAATACGATTGCAAGCTCTGGAGATTGAATATCTAGCAAGCGTGTTAACACGTCAAACTTTTTCTTTTCTTGCACTTCTAAATAGAACTGCTGAATGTTTGGCATTGTTACTTCTTTTGCTTTTACTTTAATGTGTTGAGGCTCAGTCATGAAACGCTCAGCAATACGACGGATTGGATCTGGCATTGTCGCTGAGAATAGTAATGTTTGATGTGTTTCTGGCACATCTGTTAAAATTGCTTCAATATCTTCAATGAAGCCCATGTTTAACATTTCATCCGCTTCGTCAAGAACAACAGTCTCTACATTTTGTAAGCGAAGTGTTTTACGGTTAATATGATCTAAAATACGACCCGGCGTACCAACAATAATGTGTGGGTGTTTTTTTAGAGCACGAATTTGGCGGTTAATATCTTGACCACCATAGATTGGTAAAATACGAACGCGTTTATGTTTACCAATTTTGTATAGCTCTTCTCCAACTTGAATTGCTAATTCACGCGTTGGTGCGATAACAATACCTTGAACTGCTTCTTTATTTGTATCCACTTTATCTAATAGTGGTAATCCGAATGCTGCTGTTTTCCCTGTACCTGTTTGCGCTTGCCCAATAATATCTTTACCTTGCAATGCATGTGGAATTGTTTCAGCTTGAATCGGCGTAGCCTCTTCAAAGCCCATACTTTCAACAGATTGCAGTAAAGATTCACTTAATCCTAATTCTCGAAATGTTGTCAATGTTACTTCTCCTTTTCTATCCTATACTTATCATTTAAAAAAAGGCGTTTTCCGAATTTGCGGAAAAGCCCTTTTCCTGAATGCTCACGTATATAAACGGGCGTATATTCTTCGCGAAAATACTTCTAAACGTTATTACACTTTATCAATTATAAGTTTTGTATGTGTAAAAAGCAAACCCAACTGTTACCTTATTTTCATATTCAGAGTTTTTTTCTTCACTTTTATTTTTTTATATTTACTGTAAGCGCTTATTATAAGTTTCTTCTATTTTCGTAACTATCATCCCTATTTATATACACCAATTATTTCAACATCGTAATTACTTCTTCTAACTTCATACCGCGAGATGCTTTTATTAATACAACATCTTTCACATCGACTACTGCTTGTAAATCTTTTACTAACTCTTCTTTATTATCATACGCCTTTACACGTTCATTAGGGAAATTAATTTTCGCTCCTTCAGCAATTTGAGCCCCTAATCTACCGTATGTGAATACATGCGAGATTTTTGCTGGATCGATTAATTTTCCTACCTCATAATGGAACTGCACTTCTTGATCTCCAAGTTCTAACATATCACCAAGCACAACGATTTTTTTAGCAAAACCATCTAAACCATTCATTAAATGGAACGCTGCTTCCATAGCCGTCGGACTTGCATTATAAGCATCGTTGATAATTGTTAAACCACTATTTGTTTTCACCATTTCCATACGCATGCCCGTCATTTGAAGTGTTACTAAACCTTCTTTCATCTCTTCCCACGTTACACCAAAATGTTTCGCAATTGCCATTGAAGCAAGTGTATTATACACATTATGTTTTCCTAACACCGGTAAGTAGAATGAAATATTTTCATCTCTATTCATTTTGAAATGTGTCCCAGTTGCTTGTAATGTTACAGTCGTTGGATAATAATCGTTTGCTCTTGCATCACCAAACGTAACCGTTTCTGCTGCTAAATTCATTTCAGGAACACGATTCGTTAATAAAGGCTCATCTCCGTTATATACGAACACGCCACCTTCTTGTAACCCTGTAACAATTTCTAATTTCGCTTCAGCAATTGCCTCACGAGATCCTAAATCCATTAAATGTGCCTCACCAATATTCGTAATGATAGCTGCATTAGGACGAGCTAACTTAGATAATAATTCAATTTCGCCTCGGCTTGACATACCCATCTCTAATACTGCTACTTCTGTATTTTCTTCTAAGTTTAAAATGGTAAGAGGTAATCCGATATGGTTATTGAAGTTCCCTTCTGTTTTTTGCACTTTGAATTTAGTCGCAAGAAGACTTGTTACAATATCTTTCGTAGATGTTTTACCGTTACTACCCGTTACACCTACAACTTTAACATCCAATTGATCGCGATAATTTTTCGCTAACATTTGCAATGCCGATAGCGTGTCTTCCACAAAAATAACCGGAAGATTCTCAGGTGGATTCGCTACATCTTTCATCCATAATGTAGCCACAGCTCCATTTTCAACAGCTTTATCTACAAAAGCATGTCCATCGAAGCGCTCCCCTTGAATCGGAACATACAAGTTTCCTTTTTCAATTTTTCTCGTATCAATAGACACGCCTTGAATAGTAATTCCCTCATATTGCTCTTCTAATCCAGTACCATTTACCATCTGTTCCACTTGCTTTAACATTCGCTTTATCATATAGAAACGCTCCTTACATAGAGGAAGCACTATTCCTATGAATAGTGCTTCCTCCTTTTTGTTAGATTGTATATTTAATTTTTTGTTTTTCTTCGTGACGTTCAATCGCTAAACGAATTAGCTCTTCAATTAATTCTGGATACGGTAACCCAGTATGTTGCCATAATAGAGGGAACATACTGAACGGTGTAAATCCTGGCATTGTGTTTACTTCGTTAATATACACTTCTCCATCTTTCGTTAAGAAGAAATCAGCTCGCGTTAAACCTGCACCGTCTAATGATTGGAATGCAATAATCGCATCACGCTTAATTACATTAGATTCTTCTTCTGTCATTTCAGCTGGAATAATTAGCGCCGTATCACCATCGATATATTTCGACTTATAATCATAGAAGTCCTTTTTCGGAACGATTTCACCTACAACTGAACATTTCGGCTCATCATTACCTAGTACCCCAACTTCTACTTCACGACCTACAATATTTTCTTCTACAATAATTTTGCGATCAAATTGGAATGCCTCTACAAATGCATCCTCAAGTTCTTCACGATTTTTACACTTATTAATACCAACACTTGAACCAAGGTTTGCTGGTTTTACGAAGCAAGGATATCCTAACTTATCTTCTACTTTAGAATAAGCTTCCTCACGATTTTTTTCCCATGCACTACGAATAAAGGATGCATATTTTGCTTGTTTTAAACCAGCCTCTGCAAAGATGTTTTTCATAACAACTTTATCCATACCAGCAGATGATGCTAGAACACCATTTCCTACATAAGGGATATTCATTAATTCTAATAGTCCTTGAACCGTTCCATCTTCACCGTTTGGTCCCTGTAGTAATGGGAAAATAACGTCAATAGCGTTCTCCTCAGAAGCTGCAGATGGGATAATTTCTGTACTTAATGATAACGGAGAAATCGCATTTTCTGCACCGCTCATTTTTAAAGCTTCAACATCTGTTACTTCACCTTCAATACGCTCACCGCGTACCCATTGACCTTGTTCTGTAATATAAATTGGATGAATCTCGAATTTATCTTGATTTAACGCTTTAATAGCAGCAAGAGCCGTCTGTAGCGAAACTTGATGCTCAGCTGATTTTCCACCATATAATAAACCTAATTTAATTTTCGTCAATGAAATCACCCTAACCAATTGTTTTCATTTTTCTATTTTAGCACTTTTTATAAAAATAGGTAGTTCCTATTTGAAATAAAATGTAACTTCCATAAATAATTAAATAACATCACTTATTGGTTTTTCATTTCATTTTCTATATAGCTACACAAAATAAAATGGCAATCTAATCTAGTTATGTACCTAAAATATGTAGAAATCCCCTTTTTGTGTATGTCACCTATTCACTAAGACGATTGTTTGGTCAGTGTGTCTTTTTGCCTTTGCTCCACAAGGCGATCTAAAGAAACATATACAATACCTGCAACTACACATCCTACAGCTAAAATTGTAAATAGAAAGTGACCAAGTAATCGATCTAATAAAAAACCTCCCAAAAGTGGACCAAATGCGCTTCCTGTAATCCACTGCAAACTTGCAGCTCCCATGTAAGGCCCTCTCAAATGCTCAGGGGCCAAATTTGCTACAAATGTCATCTGTACAGGCGACATAATCATCTCACCTAACGTATATATAGCATAAACGAACAGTAGTGTTATTAAAATAATTGTAGCATTTGTATTAAATTCTCCAAACCACTTCGGTAACCACCCTATAAAAAATAATCCAATCCCGAATAAACATGCACTGTATAACATCGTCTTCCCGACTGGTTTATCCGTAGCCCATTTTGAAATTTGAAACTGGAATAAAACAACTAATAGTCCGTTTAACGCCATTAAATATGGATATGGATTATTCGTTCCAAAAATACGCTTCATTTCATTATCAAAATGTAGTGGCAACATGCCTTCGGTTTGAGAAAACCCCATCGAAATGATAATACCTGCTAATAAGTAAATCATTAATGCCTTATCTTGCATTACAATTTTCCAAACTGCCCCAGATTCCTTTTCTTTATGTTCTTCCTTATCTGTCCTCTTTGGCATCGTCTCTTGAATAAGAAGTAATACAAGTAACGCATAAAATAGCATTGTAGAAGAGGCAATAATAAACACAAGGTTCTTTGACAACACAACTACTGATGCTCCCATTATCGGACCAATGGCAGCACCTATATTGTGTCCCATTCGTAATAAACCATATGCCTCTGTTCTTTTTTCTGGTGCCGTTACATCTGCGACCATAGCTGATGCAGCTGGATGAAATAAAGAATTACTCAACCCTAAAAAAATAGATAAAATCGCATATGGAATAAATCCTTCTATAAATAGAAAACCGAGCATTAATAATGCATTACTTGCCATAGAAAATATCATAATAGGCTTTCTTCCATATATGTCAGCAATTCTCCCTCCTATAAGTGATCCAAAGCTTGCAGCAATTGGAGAAAGCGCCATAATAACCCCAACTTCCAACAACGAATCTACCTTATCTTTTAAATATAATGCAAAAAAAGGCATTAACATCATCATTGCAATTCCATTTAACGTCTCTCCAATAAATCGAATCCATACGTTACGGTCCATCTCCCTTAACTCACGCCACGTATTTTTCATCATTTCACCCCTTTAGTTAGCCAACAATTATCTTATAATAAGTTCAGAAAAATGTAAATTTTCAAATATAAAATCCATTCTAATTCTGTTAGAATGGATTTTTCCGCTTATAAATTTGCAACATCTTCTTCTTTTTTACTATTATTTAAAGCACTATGTTTTCGGCTATATAAGAAGTAAACCGCTATACCAATAACCATCCATATCCCAAAACTAATCCACGCTGTCCCCGATAATTGAAGCATTAAGTATAAACAGAAAATCACTGTTAATGCTGGTAAAAATGGTACAAGCGGAGCCTTAAATGCCCTTGGTAAGTCTGGATGAGTTCTTCTCATTACGATTACCGCAACAGCTACGAGTGCAAATGCTGACAATGTCCCCATATTTACAAGATGTGCTAAAACATTTAAATCTATTAATCCTGAAATCAGTGCCGCAATAATCCCCGTTGTCCATGTATTTAAAAATGGCGTTTTAAATTTCGGATGAACTTTAGCAAGACGCTTCGGCAGTAAACCATCTCGGCTCATCGCATAAGAAACCCGAACTTGCCCATACATCATAACTAGCATTACTGTTGTAATTCCTGTAATTGCTCCTACTGAAATTACCCCCGCTAAACCATCTTGTCCAATAAATTGAAGTGCAAAAGCAACTGGATCTGATATATTTAGCTGGCCGTATGGAACAATCCCTGTCAAAATAAGCGAAACAACAATATAAAGAACTGTACAAATTAATAACGATGCAATAATACCAATTGGTAAATCACGTTGCGGACGTTTCACTTCTTCTGCCGCTGTTGAAACTGCATCAAATCCTATGAATGCGAAGAATACTGTAGCCGCTCCAGCCATTACACCATCTAAACCAAATGGCATAAAAGGCGTCCAGTTTTCAGGTTTCACATAATTAAAACCAGCAAAAATAAAAATAAGAACAACTGCTATTTTAATAAATACCATAATGTTATTTACTCGTGCACTTTCACGAACACCCCTAGATAAAAGAACTGTCATCACTAAAATAATTAGAACTGCAGGTAAATCAATTATTCCACCCTTTCCTGTACCAGGAGCCGAGGAGAGAATAGTCGGAATGTGAATTCCAAACCCCTTTAATAAAGATTGAAAATATGCAGACCAACCGTTCGCTACAGCAGATGTAGCAAGTAAATATTCCAGCATTAAGTCCCAGCCAATTAAAAATGCGAACACTTCCCCCATCGTCGCGTATGTATACGTATACACACTGCCCGAGACAGGAACTGAAGAAGCAAATTCAGCATAACAAAATGCAGCAAAGGCACAAGCTAGAGCGGCAATCGCAAATGATAATATAATAGCTGGCCCAGAATGTTTCGCTGCCACAACACCCGTTAGAACAAAAATACCAGTTCCAACAATTGCTCCGATTCCAAGCATAGTTAAATCTAGCGCGCCCAATGTTCTTGCTAACGTTTTTTGCTTACTTTCTTGCATTAACTTTGCAATTGGCTTCTTTTGAAAAATTTGCTTCATCTTTCACTCCTCCAAGTTTTAAATTTTCTGAAAATTTTTAATTCGCTTTTTCATTTTACTCATTACGCTTTTCCTAGTCAATACTTTTGTCGAAACAAGTAGAAATCCTTCTAAATATGCACGATCCTTATTATTCTTTCTATATATCTTTCCATTATTTTTTTGGTATTATTATACATGTCGATTCCGTGAAAAAGGCATGCTCCCTTATTGAGAGCATGCCTTTTTTTACTTATTTCACAGTATATGAACCTTGTTCAATCCAGCTATACATATACTTTTCATCTTCTGTTTCATGTGCTTGTTTTACAATACGAAGCGGACGGAATGTGTCTATCATAACAGCTAATTCAAGCGTCTCTTTCTTCCCTATACTTGCCTCTGTTTTCCCCGGATGCGGCCCATGAGGAATCCCGCTCGGATGAAGTGTAATAGAACCTTCTTCCACACCTTTGCGACTCATAAAGTTTCCTTCTACATAGTAAAGAACTTCATCACTATTAACATTACTATGATAATATGGTGCCGGAATTGACTCTGGATGATAATCGTATAAACGTGGTACGAAAGAGCAAATAACAAAATTATGTCCTTCAAATGTTTGATGTACTGGCGGTGGCTGATGAATGCGCCCTGTAATTGGTTCAAAATCCTCTACATTAAATACCCACGGATATAAATAGCCATCCCATCCAACAACATCTAACGGGTGGTGTCCTAAAACATGTTTATGCATATAGCCTCTTGATTTTGTCATTACGACAAACTCGCCTTTTTCATCATATGTCTCTAATTTTTCTGGACCACGAAGATCTCTTTCACAAAACGGACTATGCTCTAACAATTGTCCGTATTCATTTCGATAACGACGCGGCGTTGTAATTTGGCTATTTGCCTCTACAACAAGAAACTTAGTCTCTCCTTCATCTGGAATAACACGATAAATCGTTCCAATTGGAATCGTTACATAGTCGCCTTTTCTATAGTGAATCGTTCCAAACATCGTTTCAATTTTCCCTGTTCCATAATGAACAAATAACATTTCATCGCCATCACCATTACGATAGAAATAATCCATTTTTTCTGTTGGACTCACTACTCCAATTAACAAATCTTCATTTCCAAGTATGAAATTCCGTCCACTTATTGCATCACCACTTTTTTTACTTTCTTTCGTTCGAAAGTGGCGATGAGAAAGAGCACCATCCTCTTCATACTGCAACTGACAAGAATGCGATAATGCAGAATGACCTACTTCTGTTGGCATATAATGATGATACAAAATAGACTGCGTACCAGAAAAACCTTTTGTTCCCATTACCTGTTCACGATAAAGCGACCCATCTTTTTTACGAAATTGTACATGTCGTTTATGAGGTAGTTCTCCCATGTGACGATAAAACATGCCCATCACCCGCTTCCTTTTCTTTTTTGATCGTATTACGTAGTGTACCTAAACCAGTAATCGACAGTTCTACAACATCTCCATCTTGTAGCCACTCTTCTGTACCCAGTTCTAAAATACATCCTGTTCCTACTGTCCCAGAACCAATCACATCTCCTGGATATAACGTAACGTCCTCTGAAGCACGTTCAATCATTTCAGCAAATGTATAGTAAATATCTTGGAAGTTTCCTTTTGATAATAGTTTTCCATTTACATGAGCAGTCATTTCTAAATTATATCGATCACCATTACGATAAACGTCTAATTCCTCTTTCGTAACGAGATGCGCTCCTAATGAAGTTGCAAAGTCTTTTCCTTTCGCTGGACCGAGACCTACTTTCATTTCTGTTGCTTGTAAGTCTCTCGCACTCCAGTCGTTCATAATACAATAACCAAAAATATATTCCTCTGCTTGCTCTCGAGAGATATTTCGCCCTTCTCTTCCTATTACGCAAGCAATCTCCAACTCATAATCAAGCTTTTTAGACTTTTTCGGACCAATTACAAAATCACCGGAACCAATTACAGCACGATGATTAGTAAAATAAAAAACCGGAATATCATACCATTCAGGCACAACATCTAATCCTCTTCGTCCGCGAGCTGTTTTTACATGTTGTTCAAATGCGTAAAAATCTCGAATACTACTCGGATTAGGAAGAGCAGCTGTCAATTGTACTTCTTCTAAAGCATATATACCCTTATTTGGATTCTTAATATTCCGCACTACTTCTACATACTCATCCGTTTTCTCTAAAAAATCCATCATAGAAGAAGGGATTTTCCCTTCACTAGCAAGATTCATATCTATTACTTTGTCACCTTCAAGCCATCCAGCCCGTAGTTCTTTTGAAGGAAGACGAAATGTAACAAATTTCATCCTGATTCCTCCTTATAAAAATGAAATTTCCACCAGCAAAGGGACTTTTGCTGGTGGATACAAATCTTATAAGTTTCCGCGACGCTCTTGTTCTCTTTCAATTGATTCGAATAACGCTTTAAAGTTTCCTTCACCAAATCCACGAGAACCTTTACGTTGAATGATTTCAATAAATAAAGTCGGACGATCTACAATTGGTTTCGTAAAGATTTGTAGTAAGTAACCTTCATCATCACGATCTACTAAGATCTTTAATTCTTTTAACTTATCAATTTCTTCATCGATTTTTCCAACTCGTGCAGTTAGCTCATCGTAATAAGTATCAGGTGTATCTAAAAACTCCACCCCATTTGCACGAAGCGCTTCAACTGTTTTAACAATATCACTTGTTAATAAAGCAAGATGTTGTACACCAGCTCCATTATAGAATTCTAGATACTCTTGAATTTGTGATTTTCTCTTTCCGTCTGCTGGTTCGTTAATAGGAAACTTAATACGACTTCCATTCATCATAACTTTCGACATTAACGCCGAATACTCTGTACTAATATCGTCATCATCAAAATGAATCATTTGTTTAAAGCCCATAACATTCTCGTAATAACTAACCCACTCTTCCATTTTTTCAACATTACCAACTACATGATCAACAGCAATTAAACCAGACTCTTCAAATGGAATATTAAATTCTACCTTTTGGAATCCTGGCATAAATGCCCCTTTATAATTTTTACGCTCTACAAGCGTATGAATTGTATCACCATACGTACCAATAACTGCTTTTTCCAATGTACCGTCCTCATCTGTTAATTCCTGTGGTGGAGCAATTGCGACGGCACCACGTTTCACTGCTTCTGAGTATGCTTTATCAACATCATCAACAAGTAGTGCCACATCCTTCACGCCATCACCATGAGTCTTTACAAACTCTGCAATACGATTTTCACTACTTAAAGCTCCAGACACAACGAAACGCATATTTTTTTGCACAAGAACATAAGATACCTTTTCACGGTTTCCAGTTTCTAATCCAGAGTAAGCCACAATTTTGAATCCGAACGCTCTCGCAAGATAATAACTCGATTGCTTTGCATTCCCTACGTAAAATTCCAAATGATCTACATCACGTACTGGAAAAAAGTCCTCCATTTGTGCAGCTAGCGTATCCATAGATTTTTGTTTCATAATATCTTCATCCCCCTGTAAATAGATTAAATGGTCCATACTTAAAACCAACCGAAAACGCTTCCAACATTAATTAATAGAAATTAGTTAGCAAGCTAACAAATTCTGACCTTTAAAATTTTCTATCTTTTCTGTCAAATTACTCTTTTTTTCTTACATATAAAATTCGACTTTTTTCTCTTTGAAATAAAGCGGGATTTTATTCAGTGGATTTTTGATTATTCGTTGAATCAAGTTTCAACCGCAGCGTTTAATTAGCATTGAATGCTGGATAATGAGGTAACTTTAATACTTGAAGGTATATAAGAAGAATATAAAAAAGACTCCAACATATTAACTACTTACTAATACGTTAGAGTCTTTATTTTTTTTGAATGATTGTATTTATATATCTCATACTAATACATTTGCAAGGAATAGAATAAATGATGTTAATATTACCGCTCCACCTAAGGATCCTAATAAATCTGTTTTTGTTACTTGAAACACTTGTTCACTGTTCATATCCCTCATTCTCCTTCCTTTTTTGTTTGATTTAAAACTTCTATTATACTAATACACTTGATAAAAATACGATTAATGCTGTTAATACTACCGCTCCACTTGCTGATCCTACGAAGTCACCTTTTGTTACTTGTAATACTTGCTCTTTCATATCATTTATCCTCCTTT
>NZ_JAKUGE010000086.1:0-12659 GCF_022663795.1 Bacillus cereus group sp. BfR-BA-01349 | reverse complement strand
GCCTACTTTTATAAAATCTATAAAAGATAATAAAAAATTATATAAAAAAACCACATTTTGTTTGAAAATATCCCTTAAGTTGATGGATGTGTGGTGCGACCCCTTTAATAATTCCCATTTAATCCCTACCCTCTATATCTTGTGCTAAATCCTTACTTGGATTTATTTTTATCAATTTATATATTCTCTTATGTAACAAAGTATATAATACTGAAAAAATTAAACATCCAACATATATTATGAATAAATTTATAAAAGAAACGTGCTTCTCTAACAAGAAAAACCCGACTTTTATAAATAGTACATGGCTTAAATAAATTGGAAATGTATTGTTACCAATAAAATAAAAATAACCTACAACTTTTTTGACCTTTAGAATGTCATATAAGTTATATAAGAAGTATAATGCAACCAAGCACAATAGAACTAAATAAACAGTAGAGTACGGCTTAAGACCTCTCATAGACACTAGAAAAGCCATAACAACAAGTAGATATAGAAAAAGACTAATTACTAATCTTGCACTTTTAGTAAAGTACTTCTTGCTACTTATAATAAAATGACTTATCTGTTTTTCAAATATAGCCATTAGAATCCCTATTAAATAGTACGCCAACCAATGTATAGGTAATGAATAATTCAAATTTGTATACCAAAAATCCACTTTTTTAATCCAAACCATATAATCTGAGTATATTAATAGCGATACATGACCTAATAACAATAGAAGACAAATAATTATAAATGCACCTCTTGAGAGTTTCTTATATAAGCAAATTACTAAAGGTGTCATTAATAGAAACAAGAAATAGGCAATCATAAAATACAATTGAATTTCACTTTCACCATTTAATATCTGCCACCAGTACTGTTTACCTTCTTCCCCATTTGAAAATGGATAAGCATTTGGAGTTAAATAATAGATAAAAGACCAAATATAAAAAGGTATAACAATATATAATATCTTTTTCTTATAGAATAGTGACCATGATTCAATATTTATATACCTTCTTATAGTCATATATCCTAAAATCCCTATAAATATTGGAACCGCAAATCTAAATAAATGATCAATATATAATCCTAAAACACTTATATTCTCAACAGAAAAGCTCAATCCAACAGTGTGAATACACATAACCCCTAGAATACAAATAGATTTTATAAAATCTATTAAATTATTCCTTTCATGTTGCAATTACATCGCCCCACTTCTATTTTATATGACATGTATTATATTCATCGTCTAGTGGAATTTTAATAGTAATTTTTATATTTTTCTCAAACATGCAAATTACTATTAAAATATCGATTTAAAATCAATACAATGTGTACTATCTATTACTTAAGGAGGACACATTAATGAAAAGAAAGATAGTGGGTATGCTATCAGTATTTACAGTAGGGTGTGTATTGTATAGTAACCCCATTCTAGCAGAAACAATTAACAATTCAGAAGTAGCTACTGAACAACCTGTTAATGCTACTAATGAAATAGCAAACAAAATTGAGGCATATGCAAAAACTTATATGGGATTACCATATATTTTTGGTGGTGAAAATCCAAACATAGGATTAGATTGTTCATCATTTACTAGACATGTCTTAAAGAGTGTAGGAATAAATTTACCTAGAACTGCTGCAGAACAGTTTGGAAAGGGTAAAGGAATACTAACGAATGAATTACAAAAAGGAGACTTAGTTTTTTTTGAAACTTATAAAAAAGGTGCTTCACATGTTGGTATTTACCTAGAAAACGGTAATTTTATACATGAGGGAGGTACAAAGGTCCATATCGCTAATTTAAGTAATCCTTACTATAAACAACGTTATTTGGGGGCTAGAAGATTTATTTCTAATAGTCAAACCGTTACAACATTTACTGCTCCTGAAGTTAAAAATGACGAATTACCTATTTCGTCTAATACAAAACCTAAGAAAATTGAAGAAATGCCAAAATCATTTAATGTAACTCCTAATGGCATTAAAGCTAAGTACCCTATTACAATAGGAGAAAATTTAGTTCGTGAAGGTAATGTTTATATTTCCAAGGCCGTGTCTAAAAATACGAGTGACTCTACTAATAATGAAGAAAATGAATCAAATTCTGGGGAACAAAGTGAAGAAAAATCAGGGATAGATAGTACTAATGTCATGGAGAGAATTGAAGAAAAACTTCCCAAAGAGAAAAAAGAAGAAGTACAACGACAGCCGGAGACAACGATTACATTATTTAACCACGGCGAACAATCATATTTACCACACCAAAAATTCGAATTAACATCAATTGGAACCGAATTAAAGATGAAAAAAGAAGAAATGGCTGTTATCCTGAGTTCCCTGATAAACAACACAAAAGACAAACCTTTACAAAAAAGTCCTTCTATTTTAGTTAAAGATGTATTTTCAAAAGATCCGTATTATGAATCAATTATATTTATACTTAGCCATAACCTAATGTTACCAAATAATAAACAATTTGAACCAAAGAAATTGTTTAGCAAAGAAGACGCAAACATATTATTACAAAATCTTAAGTCACATCCCTATTTCAAAATTAATTTAGGTGATCTAGAATATATCAAAAAAAATGAAAATGATAAGGATTATGCTTTTAAATACTTCCAATCCTTATCACGTGCTATTTTAATGGACAGTAGACAATCCGCAGAACAGAAAATAAAAAATAATATACCATTACAACCAATTGAAAAACTTTCAATTTTAAAGTTAAAATAATTTAGCAGTTATAAATAAAATAAAGCATAGTTTGAACTAAAATCCATTCAAACTATGCTTTATTTATGTCTAACCACTTAGACCTTATTTCAAATTTATTGCCTTTGTAATTGTTTATTTATATCAGAAAGAGATGTATTAACCATAGATGGTTATTGCTTAATTTAGAGATTCGTAATTTCAATTTCAAATTATCTTTATTCTGATATGAAACTAAAACAACAACTTCAAAATTAGAATTATCTTTAATTGTTTTAGACTGTAAATAAACTTCCTTAATAGTGCTTTTTCTAGAAATTAAATTTTTTATTTTTTTGATGTTTTCATTAGACAAATCAAAGTCTTTATCATTGAGTAATGAATTAGGATCTACATGCGCCAAAAATATTTCATCATTTTCTAATAATGTAGATGCAAAAAATTCTGCTAAAAATTCTTCCTGACTTATTCCTTCCTTATCAGTTAATCCCTCAATTTCACCAATATCATCTAATTTCAATTTATTTATAACATAGTTAATTGAGTTATAGTATTTTTCTGTACGTTTTATTTGATTTTCTAATTTCTTTTTTTGTTCGATTACATGTAACGGGGAAGATGTTGCAAATGAAGATTTTTCCCCATACATATAATTTCTTGATTGAACTCCTATAAAGAAAATCAATAAAAATCCTAGTAATATAAAAACTATAATTTTTTTTCTTTCGACACCTCTTTATTCACAGCCCTTCAAGAATTATTTAATTAATTCTATTAAATACATTTAGATGACTAAAGGGATAAATAACATCTATCCCTTTAGTATCACTGTATTTTTATAAATTGTATTGGATTTACAGCATGAGATTTGTTAATATTCCATGATGGTGTATGCATTTCAAAGTGTAGATGTTGGCCATAAGCCTGTCCTGTTTCACCTTGATATCCTAAAAACTGTCCCTTTTTAACCTGGGTGCCTTCAGTTACAGCACGATTCCTCATATGTGCATAGACTGTTTCATACTGCTGGCCATTAATATTGTGTCTAATCATTACGCAGTTTCCATAAGAAGTAGATAAATAGGATCTGAATACAACTCCATCTGCTGCAGCTACTACTGGAACTGTTCCCTTTTGAGCAATATCAATACCATGATGATTATCAAACGATCTATCACCATAACCAGAAGTTAATCTACCTTGTGTTGGAACCATCCAATCACCACTTGTAGCAGTTGGCAATTGATTTTGATCATGTTTATAAGTGGCTTCACTCTTGAATTTCATGGCAGTTTCGTAGATATTTTTCCCACCATCTTTTGAATTAGTATATAGCCACAATGCTTTTTCCATATCCTCTTTCACACCTAATTTTGATAAATATTTTGAAGCGGTGTAAATAGCGTCATAGTTGTCATCAATGTCTGCTTTTTTATCATTATTACCGTCTTCTCCATAACCACCATATTTCTTAATTAAATCCATATCTTGCAAATCTTTATTACTAATTCCTTGTAAATTCCCTTCTGAATTACGACTTGGATGTTTCCAGCCCATCCAAGCAACTGGTTTAATTCCCATTGGACCTCTTTCACCAGCTGCAGAGACCGTAATATTTTTAGAAAATGAACTTTTATGGTAATGTACTGCGGCTAAGATGTACCATGGTGTACCATGTTTTTTCTCTGCTCCTAAATAAATCGGCATGAATTGAGGCGGAATACTAGAACCCGGAATTATGTCTCCAATAAAGTCTCCATCTAATAATGCAGAGATATCTTTTCCATCCAACCAATCTATATAATGTAAAGGCAATCC
The DNA here is from genome assembly GCF_022663795.1 of Bacillus cereus group sp. BfR-BA-01349. Lineage (NCBI taxonomy): Bacteria > Bacillati > Bacillota > Bacilli > Caryophanales > Bacillaceae > Bacillus > Bacillus cereus group sp. BfR-BA-01349. The sequence goes on along the minus strand of NZ_JAKUGE010000086.1, from coordinate 8,123 downwards.
GCTAGCATATTCATAATACAGTTGGAACATCTTTTTATCTGTATAGTTATAGCCGGCTTGAGTTAAAATCTCATCTAGTTTAGAGAAATCATATTTAAACTCTTGCTTGTCTTGTAAAAGATTGGTTTCCTGCACTTCAGTATTGTCACCTGTTCGTTTCCAACCAGATTTAGTTTCTTTATAATTGATTTTTGCTTCACCATTCCATGCTCTAACTTTTGAAATAACCTTTGTTTCACGCGTGCTAGTACTTATACTTTCTTTCCATTCTTCACAATCATCTGTACCTGGTTTTTTTCTAGCACATGTTTTTGTTTTATTTTCTATAGTTTCTTTTTTCGTTTCATAGGTAAAGTCAGGTTTCAACTTATCAAAGAAATATTTTAATAATGCTTTATTAACACTAGCAGGGCCACCAGAACCGGCTCCAGAACCACCACCAGTAGAAACATCAGCTCCTTCATTTGAACTTAGATCACCATCTCCTAGCATTCTTGTAGCCCATGCAAATTTACCAGTTTTAAACTCAGAAACTTTTACATTTTGTCCAACATCAGGTGCTTCAATCATCTTCCCATTACCAATATATATAGCCACATGAGTGATACCACTACGATTACCTGTGTTAGCAAAGAATAATAAATCTCCTTTTTTTACATCATTTGCATTTTGAATTTTTTTACCTTGCTTTGATTGCATAGCAGCAGTTCGATCTAATGATATACCTAAAGCCTTAAATACATATTGGGTTAATCCACTACAATCAAACCCTTTTGGTGACGAACCTCCCCATACATAAGGAACTCCTATGTATTTTTTAGCTTCTTCTATAATTTGATCTGCCTTTTTATTTTCAGATGAAGACGGTTGGGTTGGTTGGGCTGGGGGTGTTGATGTTTGACTTCCTGCTGGTGGTTGGGCTGTTGCTAAAGGCGCTCCATCACCACGTTGCGGATAAGTCTTATCTCCTGCACCAGACCGTAAAACACGAACTTGCGTATTATATCTTCGGCCGAACGCATAAGCTTGAGTCCGATTTTCATGTAGAATGTCAATTCTATTCCCTTTAATAGCTCCACCTGTATCAAGTGCAACCCCTTGGATATGTAAACCCGTCCCAGGATCATTAATTTCAACAATAGACCATAACGGCACTACTCGAGGGTCAACTGCAACGACACGATACCCGTTATATCTAATAGCCTGACTAAAATTAAAACCAATTTTGTCACAACCTACCGCTGGACAAAATCCACCTTGCATAGCCGAGTCTTCTCCATAATATCCAGTTGCTTCAAATGTCATCCATGGACCTGCATTTGTGGTAGTATAGTTCCCAGTATCTTGAGCAGTTCCACCGCCCCCATTTGAACCATCACTTACTCCACCGCCTACTCCTCCAACTCCACCAACTCCACCAAAATCAATTTTATTGGGATCAAAATCTTTTAAATCTTTACCATCACGCCAGGAATCTAATTGTATTACTGATGATAATAGTTCCTGAGGTAATCTATAAGCCCATTGTTCCGCACCACCAAAACTCGATTCTGATAGTTGCTTTACATAAGCTTGCGTATCTTTATCTTGTTGACTTAATCCTTTTATATTTTGATCGGAACCTGAACTTAAAAATGCACTAGCAAGCATACTCAAGATAACAACTACTGTAATTACTAGTAACAGTATCCCTATTACCGGAAGACTTACCCCCGCTAACATTTTGAGCAAAACTAAAGCTACTTTTTTCATGGCTGCCGCTAAAGCTTTTTTAATTGCTTTTGCAGCTGCTTTTTTCGCGGCTTTTTTTGCAGCCGCTTTTGCAGCTCTCTGGGCCTGCTTTTGTAATTGTTTTTGAACTTGCTGTTTTGCTTTATTCATTGCTTGTTGCCTTAGATTACCTGTTTTACTACTTTTAGAGGATTGCTCTGTCTTTTTTGACTTCTTTTGTTTCGATTTCTTTTGTTTTTGATCTGGTTTTCTATTTTGTTCTTTATGATTATTGTCCCGTTGTTTTCTATTATTTAATCTATCTGAAGCACTTCTTGGTTGTTTAGTAGAAGAAGGTTGTTTATTTAACAACCTTCCTCGTAATTCTTCTTCTGTGGATATATCTCGTCTAATGAATTCATCCTCTTGGATTGCTAAGTTATCATCATTTCTTGGACTCATTCACTACACCCCTTGCTTAGTACGTCTTTCTTCAATGAATTTACGACGCATTAACCTTTTATTTGGTTCAGGACGAAGATAATTATTCACATCGATATTAGGGAATAACTCAGGATCAGCCAATAATGGTTCACCATTACTTCCCATACGATAAGAATTTAAGTTACCTTCCTTAGTAAATCCTTTTAATCTTCCACCTTCAACAGCAAACTCTTTAAAAATAGTTTCTCCAAATGGTAACGATGGATTACCTTCAAAGTATGGTGTAACTCTTAATTTTCGATTACTATGGTCTTTCATTACCATATAGCTTCTATTTTTCTCTACAACCCAAGTAGCCTTATTATCAGCAGAATTTTGTTGAAAATCTTTCATTGTAAAGTTTCCTTGGTCAACCTCTGGACTAAACGAATCAAAATGTACTACTTCTTCTGCATTTATCACTTGGTGTCGATTTGATAATAAATCTGTAGGTTTAACAAGTACCTTATGGTCTGAAATAGACTTTAACCCTCTAGAATCTGTTTTATAGAAAGTAGAATTTGAGCCTTGAATAGCGCGTGGGATTAAAGTATTTTCTAATATAGTTTGATCTTGATATAAAACTTCTCCTTGTTGTAGCTCAGTACATCCAGCACCGTAAGGAGAAACTCGTTTATATTGACCATCATTTCCTTTTACCTGTATAAATGAACGTTCTGGTTCAACTACTAATCTAATAGCATCCTTACTAATTCTTTCTACCATTTGTCCTGAAAATTGATCTTTTACCATTGTTTTTTGAGCATATTGAGCAATGTCCCCGACTTCCATAACAGACTCTTGAATTTTTGAAGCATATGGGCTATGAGTAGCTGCTATATTCGCTACTTTTTGATAAGCCTTTTGGCCACCTAAAACCCCTGCTGCAAATGACATTGTCTTTTGGAATTGCATATGCCTTTGTTCAGCTTCTGCTAACGTATTTACTTCTGGAACTTTGTCAAATACTTTATAGTTAATTGCCTCTTTCCCAGTATCTATAAAGTTCTTTAAACCCGATCCTGCATATGCTCCTTGCATACTACCAGTTGCAATACCCTGTACTACCGCACCAATTTGTCTTGGAATAACCACGTTTTTGTTTGTACTATTTGCTAATTCTTGTTGTACATTAGTTAAATTATTAGCGTATTGTACACCAACTGCTTCTTTCCAAGAGTTTTGAATTTGTGGTTCTGCAATGCCTTTAGCCTTTTGCTGAGCAAAAAACTGTTCCTTATTGTTTGCTGCCCACTGATCTGTAATATTAGATGCGCGATGGGTAGCCATAAATTGACCTAATTCATACCCTTTAGTAGCTTGTACTTTAGGTACATTTGCAATTATTTGTTGAGATTCATTGCTCATTTTTGATTCGATGCCACTACGTTCCCATTGCTTTTCAATAAATTCTGGTGAAGCACCCGCAAATTGCTGAGAAAATTCATTTCTAGCAACTTCCACTCTTCTAAATGCTAATCCCTGTCCAAATTGATTTTTATCAATAAATGCATATTGGGATTGTCCTCCTGATAAATCTTGTAGTGTATTTGTAGCCATTTCGAATACATTATTACGGTAACCTTCTACATTTTCTTTCCATGCATTATCAATAGCCTTAATGCTCATACCAGCACCTAATTTTTGAGAATAGAATTGCTCCCTGTTTTGCTCCGCATATCCTCTTGTTAAATCCATAGTTGCTTGTTCTACTAAATCGACACCTCTTGCATGAGTTCCGCTTATAACTCCTTGTATACCAGAAGAAGAGCTTACCTTATTAATAGACCCATCAAGCTCATTTGAAATAATATTTTTAGCACCCGGCAATTGAGAAGACCATGCTTGTTCAACTTGTTCACGAGATGCTTGTCCATCATAACGTTCAGCAAAGGCTTGTTTTGCATCTTTTAAACGCATTGATTGAACGACTTGCTTAAACTGCCCTTTATCAACAAAGCTATCAAGAGGTTTACCATTTGTTAATTGTTGCGCCGCTTGTGTTGCTTGCTCTTTAAAATGTGTTTTTTGTGTACTTACCTCATTATTCCAAGCTTGATCAATTTCCCCTTGGGTAATATTTTCATTACCTGGCGTAGATTTTAATTGTTTAGCAAATTGTGTTTTAGAGTTATTGGCTAACCAATTGTTCATTGAACCTTGAGAAACCGCATTAACTAAGTCAATCGCTTTAGCTTGAGTTGCTAATGAAGGTAGTGTGTTAGCAACTTTAGACATAGATTTCTGTACAGTTGCTCCCATATTTTCATGTAACTGCAGTTTATGATTTTCCCATGCATTATTTACCTTTTCTTGAGTAGCCTCAGGATTCTGTTGAGAATAATTCTGTTTAAATGCTTGTTCTTGAGCGCCAATATAAGACTTTGTCGCGTCAGAACTTAACAAAGCTTTTGCAAAGTCTTTTTTATTAAGTACATTATCTACATTTGGTACTGTACCTAATTGCTTAGCAACTTTATTAGCTCCATTTAATACATCATTATATTTTTCTTCTACATGCTCGTTCCATAAACGTTCAATTTCAATTTTCTTCATTTCAGGAAATTCTTGCTTTAACTTTTTAACAAACGCACCTTTATGTTGATTTTCCTCGTTTGCATACATTCTTTTAAAATCATCTGCAAACTGTTTAGCCATTGATGAACCTAAAGCTTGCTGACCTGTTCCATATGGTGTTTGATTAAGGTTTGATATTTTTGTATTTAATCCTTTAGCAAAACTATTTGCCATTAAATCTTTTTGTTCATCCCATGCTGAATCTACTTCTTTAGATGTGGCATTTGGATTTTTAGCTTTATAAAAATGTTTAAATGCTTGTTCTTGCTCTACTAAATTAGCATCGTAATTTTTATTTGCTAGTTTATTAAATGCTTCTTTATCAATAAAGGAATCTAAACTTTTTCCTTTCGCCAAAGAACTAGCTACTTTTCTCGTATTTCCTAAAAACTCTTGACGTTTTTGATTCAAATGCTGATTCCATGCTTTATCAACCATTTCATCATTAGCTTCAATACCTTGTTTTTTTGTATTTTCCAAGTAACTTTTCTTAAATGCTTCTTTATTTGCTGTGCTATTTGCATACTGATCAACCAACTCATTTGCAGCTTCATCAGCTAATTCTGATGCTCTTGCTTTAGTAGTATCAAACGCAGCCAAACCGTTTTGCTTATAAGCTTCTCTAGCACGAGTTTTAAAATATTTTTTTTGATCCGTTAATTTTTGATTCCAAGCTTTTTCAGCTTTACTTCCAGTAATCCCTTTAGAAGCTAAATCCTGCATGAAAGCAGCTTTATTATCTTTAGCCCAATTATTCGTATCAAAATCAGCCTGCTGATCTACTAATGCCTTAAATGCTTCGGATTCCATAGCTTCTCTAACGCCGTGTTTTGCCCCTTGTACTCCGCCTTTCACAAGACCTTGTAGACCTTTAGCTCCTACATATGTACCTCTAGCAATAGGCGTTACGGCAGAACCCATTTTGTATCCAACTAAGGAACCTAATGCTGAACCTCCTGGCCCTAATCCCATACCAGCTGCAGTTCCAGCCATTCCCATGACCATTTTTCCACCACGAGATACTATTTCAGACATCTTAAACATTTTTTTAGCTGAATGGTCTTTAACGGCAGCATCTTCTGATCCATCTCCTGAATCGTTTCTTCCTCCATTTCTACCTCTACTTGCTATCCCTTGGGCTAAACCTTTAGTAATTTCGCCTACACTTTTACCTTGGAAAGCTCCTTTACCAACATTGTACATAGCACCTAAACCAGCAAGCCCACTCATTGAAGCAGCTTTGCTTAAACCATCAGTCATACCAGAGCTAAGTCCAAAGAGGTTTTTTAAAGCTTCTCCTAATGGAATGATAACTATATAAAGCATACCGATTGTAAGTAAACCTACATCAGCACCTTTTTCAATCGCACCAAATCCAGTACCTTTATCCACTATCGTTGCTACAATCCATAGTAATAAAGCGTGGATAGCCTGTACAAAAACAGTTCCTACAAATTCTTTAAACCATGTGAATGTCACTTGGCGTGTTGCAGGGAACATAAATAGACTAATAAAAACAGGGCCTAGAATCATTAATATAATTAATGTTATTTTTCTCATTAAATAATAGAAGTAAGCCCATATTGTTACACCTAAAAGTACTAAACGTGCAAAAATCTCACCTATAATATGCTCTCCAAGTGGAGGATAAATGTCTTTTCCAGTAAGATCTAAGCTAGATTTAAAGAAATCTATTATCCCTTTATTAAGTGTAAATACAACATCATACAACATACTCAAATTACCAAGCACCAAAATTACAAATATCCAATCCCTTGCGAACTCTAAAAAGTATGTTCGATTACCTGGATTAATTGAAGTGCTAGATATTTTATTTGCTGCATAAATCATAGAAAACACTAGTATAAAACCAATTAATATTGTTAAATTACCAACACCAGGGGATATAATTCCAGTAATATCATTTGGCGCAAAAGTATTATATACTAAAGTGTCTTCTTTATATCCATACACTAATCTGAAGAATGTAGGGATTGATTCAAAAGGTTTCCAAAGATTTTCCCAAAAACCTTGCACTATACTTTCAGCGGCTTTCGACGCCTTCTCGCCTATCCAATCCAATTAATAAACCTCCACTTCTAAACAAACTTTCCTCATACTACGGTTATCTATTATGAATAGCCTGTCTCTTTAATTTTTCTTCTAAAACCGCAGGGTTCGATTCAATAAATACTAATTCTTCATCTGATGGATCCGTTCGCAACCAAATTGAAGAATCACCTGTTTTTAATACACCTTCCCCTTTTGCAGGATTACCAAATATAATATTTAACTCGCCTTCAGTAATATCGAAGTTTCTTCTAACCTCTTCTTTATCAATCTTGTTTTGCTTTAAGAAGAGCAAAGTATGAGTATTAGTTAAAATCCCTCGAGATTTTGCATTTCGTAATAGGCGCACAAAATCTTGAGATGCGTAACATAATCCCCCATGACGTTTACGAATACGTCGCGCTATCTTTTCAAAGAAAGTAACTGTTTGCTCATTATCAATAAACTGCCAAATTTCATCACAATAAATAAACTTCCTCTTCGTTGCATTTTTTGGGTTTTTAGCAAAATATTCCCACAAATAGTTAAGAATAACGTGGAAAGCAATTGGTCTTAAGAATCCTTCCTCTAATTGAGAAATATTAAAATTAACAAGTCTGGATTCATCTAAGCTTTGTTTAACATTGCTACCTAAGTTTGTTTGTCCATCAAAAATAGGTTTAGAACCCGTTCTTAAAAATGGTTTAATCGCATGCAGTAATCTCTTGGCATCATCTGCATCACTATATTTCTCCAATATGTAATTATAAATTTGTAAAATTTCAGGCTCAGGCTTACGAACTTGAGATTGTATTAATCTACCATCTACCTCTTCAACCCCATCTTTAAACAGGCTATCTGGATGTGATGTTATACCCAACTCTTCTGTAAAAATATACATAATTGCTTCTTCTAAGTAGTTACGCTCATATACATCTAGGCCATCTTCAATTCCACCTTTACCGCGTACTACAATGTCAAAGAAATCAAGAATTTCATTCGTCTTTTCTCTAATAGGAACAAACCTTTGAAATTTCTTTCCATCTTTTTCGTAAATGACTACCTTATCATCTTGTGCTAACATCTCTAACTCTTCATCATTCTTGTCATCTAGAGGAATTTCAGAATAATTTATTGCACAAGGGTTGATTATTATTCCACTTTCTTCATGTACATCTAAATTAATGCCACCTAAAATTTTTGTTAATTTTACAAATTATGACGATAGGTAAGGTTTTGATTCTATCTCCGCCTTTTCCCCCGCCTCACACCGTACGTGCTAGTTTCCCAGCATACGGCGTTCC
>NZ_JAKUGE010000085.1:0-13788 GCF_022663795.1 Bacillus cereus group sp. BfR-BA-01349 | reverse complement strand
AAAAAGTAGAGATAACTTCAAAGCTTTACCTATCGCGACCCGTAAGGGTTAGTAGCTACCCCAGCCCTCTCGGGCTAGGATGCTACACATTGAAAAAAATTTCACAGTAATGTTACATTTTTCACAGAAACAGTAAGACTATATGTAGTAACATTTTAATCAAAAGATAACAACATATTGGTGGAGGGTTATAAATGTTACAAAATAATACACGTGGAGAAGAAGAATTAATGAAAGTGTTCGAGACAATAGTCCACGGCAATGAACAAGATTTAATGCAAGAAAATGCAAATGTAGACGGCCGCTCTCCAATGGGCGTAATGGGAACGTTCGCATCTGAGAGTGCAAAATATTATGCTGTTGAGAATTTATTGTCAGATCAAGTGAAAAAAGCGATAAATGAAAATATATTATATCCACATGATTTAGATTTTTATGCGACAGGAACGACGACTTGTTCACAAATTCCGTTAGCGCAAATGCTTGCTAACGGTTTTCATACTGGACATGGACATATGAGACAACCGCAAGACATTAAAAGTGCATTGGCTCTTTCGTCTATTATTTTTCAAGCGAATCAAAATATGCAGCATGGTGGTCAATCGTTTGCACTCTTTGATATTGATTTAGCACCTTATGTACGAAAAACAATTGAGAGACATAAAAAACGATTACAATCATATCCGCTTACGAAAGAACAAATAGAAGAATTCGCATGGAAAGAAACGGAAAATGATACGTATCAAGCGTGTGAGGCTTTCGTTCATAATTCAAATAGTATGCATAGTAGGGGCGGAGGACAAGTACCGTTTATTTCTATTAATTACGGAACAGATACATCAAAAGAAGGAAGAATGTTAATTAAACAACTTTTAAAAGCGACACAAGCTGGACTTGGTAAAGGAGAGACACCGATTTTTCCGATTCAAATTTTCAAGATGAAAAAAGGTGTGAATTTTGAAGAAAGTGATCCGAACTACGATTTATTTGAATTAGCATTAGAGACAACGGCTGAACGATTGTTCCCTAACTTTTCATTTTTAGATGCTCCGTTTAATGCAGTACATTATGATGGAAGACCAGAAAGTGAAGTATGTTACATGGGATGTCGTACCCGTGTTATGTCTAATATACATGGAGAAGAAACAGCGATTGGTAGAGGGAATTTATCATTTACGTCTATTAATTTAGTGAAATTAGCGTTAATTAGTGGTTCAAAAGAAGCGTTTTTTGAAGCGCTAAACTATTATTTAGATTTAGGAATTAAGCAGCTATTAGAAAGATATGCGTATCAATGTACGAAGCGAGCAAGAGATTTTCAGTTTTTATATTCACAAGGTGTATGGCGTGGTGGAGAAACGTTGCAGCCTGAAGACTCCGTAGCCTCGATTTTAAAACAAGGGACGTTAAGTATTGGTTTTATCGGTCTTGCGGAATGTTTAGTAGCTTTAACAGGAAAGCATCATGGGGAAGATGGAGAATCATGGGAACTTGGGTATGAAATTATTTCCTTTATGAGAGATAGAATGGATAAAGCGACAGAAGAACATCAACTGAATTTCTCAGTAATTGCAACTCCAGCAGAAGGATTATCAGGGAAGTTTGTGAAAAAAGATAGAGAAGAATTTGGTGAAATTAACGGTATAACGAACCATAATTACTATACGAATTCATTCCATATTCCAGTTTATTATAACATTCAAGCGATAAATAAAATCCGTTTAGAAGGCCCGTTCCATGCTCTCTGTAATGGAGGACACATTACTTATATTGAACTAGATGGAGCAGCAATGCATAACAAAAAGGCATTAAAACAAATTGTACAAGCCATGGCAGAACATGGCGTTGGATACGGTTCAATTAATCATCCTGTTGACCGTTGTAAGTGCTGTAGTTATCACGGGGTTATTGGGAATGAATGTCCAAGTTGCGGGAATAAAGATGAGGCTAATATAGAAAGAATTCGCCGTATAACAGGCTATCTTGTAGGAGATATGTCGAAGTGGAATAGTGCGAAACGTAGTGAAGAGATAGATCGGGTGAAACATAAATGAAAGTGATGAATATTATTCATGATAGTGTAGTAGATGGAGAAGGATTGCGGACAGTCGTGTTTTTTGCGGGCTGTCCGCATCGTTGCGTTGGTTGCCATAATCCGAAATCGTGGAATATTTGCAATGGAACGGAAATGACAGTAGAAGAAATTGTGAAAGAGATTGCAAGTAATCCATTAACTGATGTAACATTTTCAGGTGGAGATCCATTTTTTCAAGCTGCTGAAGTGAAAAAGGTAGCAAAAATCGTAAAAGATTTGAAAAAAAACCTATGGATGTATACAGGTTATACGTTAGAAGAGATACAGAGTTCTCAAAATAATGATATGATAGAGTTGTTACATTATGGGGATGTTTTAGTCGATGGAAGGTTTGAAATTGAGAAAAAAGATTTAACACTTCCATTTCGCGGAAGCTCCAATCAACGTATTATTCGATTGAAAGAGTAAAAAGGCGGGATAGATTATATGAATAAAACAGTATTGCTTGTTGAAGATGAAAGAAGATTACGTGAAATTGTTAGTGATTATTTTCGTAATGAAGGCTTTGAAGTAATCGAAGCAGAAGATGGAAAAAAAGCGTTAGAGTTATTTGCAGAGCATGAAATTGATTTAATTATGTTAGATATTATGTTACCGGAAATAGATGGATGGTCTGTTTGTAGAAGAATTAGAAAAGAATCAGCAGTACCAATTATTATGTTGACAGCACGTTCGGATGAGGATGATACATTGCTAGGTTTCGAATTAGGTGCAGACGAGTATGTAACGAAACCATTTAGCCCGAAAGTATTAGTAGCTCGCGCAAAGACGTTATTGAAACGTGCGGATGGTGCGGTAGGAGTAGCGGAAGAAAATGCTATGTCTTTAGCTGGAATAGAAGTAAATCGTCTATCTAGAACTGTTTTAGTAGATGGAGAAGAAATTATATTGACACATAAAGAATTTGAACTTCTTGTGTATTTAATGGAGAACAAAGGAATCGTGTTATCACGTCAACATTTATTAGATCAGTTATGGGGATATGACTATTACGGTGATGACAGAACGGTTGATACCCATATTAAAAAACTTCGAAATAAGCTAGGAGATAAAGCAAAGCATATCGGTACTGTTATTCGAGTTGGTTATAAATTTGAAGAATAATCTAGAACGATTTGTGTAATTTAGCCTAGGGAAATGGCGATTTTATACTCTCTTTTGAAGGTAGAATGTACAAAAAATACTTTTTTTGTCTACAATGTTAGATAGGAGTATTTTTTTAATTAGATTTCACGATGAGTTCACAAGAAGGACACAAAACGTGACTATACTGAAAATACGAATTCACCAGAGAGGGGAAATAAAACATGGGATATTACGACGGACCAAATTTAAATGAAGAGCATAGTGAAACGAGAGAAGTGAGAAAATCAGGTAGTAAAAAAGGCTATTTCTTCACAGGTTTAGTGGGGGCTGTAGTCGGAGCGGTTTCGATTAGTTTTGCAGCACCATATATGCCATGGGCTCAAAATAATGGAGCGCCAGTATCATCATTTAGTTCGGATTCAAAAGTAGAAGGTACTGTAGTTCCTGTTGTAAATAAAGCGAAAAATGAAACTGATTTACCTGGTATGATTGAAGGTGCGAAAGATGTTGTTGTAGGTGTTATTAATATGCAACAAAGTGTTGATCCATTTGCAATGCAACCGACAGGTCAAGAACAACAAGCTGGTTCAGGATCAGGTGTTATTTATAAAAAAGCAGGGAATAAAGCATATATCGTAACAAACAACCACGTAGTAGATGGTGCAAATAAACTTGCTGTAAAACTAAGTGATGGTAAAAAGGTAGATGCAAAGTTAGTAGGGAAAGATCCTTGGTTAGACTTAGCTGTTGTTGAAATTGACGGGGCTAATGTAAATAAAGTTGCAACTTTAGGTGACTCAAGTAAAATCCGCGCGGGTGAAAAAGCAATTGCAATCGGTAACCCACTAGGTTTTGATGGAAGTGTAACGGAAGGTATTATTAGTAGTAAAGAGCGTGAAATTCCAGTTGATATTGATGGCGATAAACGACCAGATTGGCAAGCACAAGTTATTCAAACAGATGCAGCGATTAACCCTGGTAACAGTGGTGGTGCATTATTTAACCAAAATGGTGAAATAATTGGGATTAACTCAAGTAAAATTGCACAACAAGAAGTTGAAGGAATTGGATTTGCTATTCCAATTAATATCGCAAAGCCAGTTATTGAATCACTTGAAAAAGACGGAGTAGTGAAACGTCCAGCGCTTGGAGTAGGTGTCGTTTCATTAGAAGATGTGCAAGCTTATGCAGTCAATCAATTGAAAGTACCGAAAGAAGTAAAGAATGGTGTTGTATTAGGTAAAATTTACCCAATATCACCGGCTGAAAAAGCTGGTTTAGAGCAATATGATATTGTAGTAGCATTAGATAATCAAAAAGTAGAGAATGCGCTTCAATTCCGTAAATATTTATATGAAAAGAAAAAAGTAGGCGAGAAAGTAGAAGTTACATTCTACCGTAACGGTCAAAAAATGACGAAATCGGCTACTTTAGCAGATAATTCAGCTACAAAGAATCAATAATTGAAATAAAAGAAAGTCTCTTTCATATTGAAAGAGGCTTTCTTTATCGGCTATACTAAAGGAATAGGAGGGATTAATTATGACAATTGAAAACCCAACTCGTACGGAAATTGGTGAAGTGTTAAAGAAAAGCAAAACAATTGCGGTTGTTGGATTATCAGATAAGCCAGAACGTACATCGTATATGGTTTCAAAAGCAATGCAAGATGCTGGATACCGCATTATTCCAGTTAATCCAACAGTAGATGAGGTACTTGGAGAAAAGGCAGTTTCTTCACTAAAGGATATTAAGGAACACGTTGACATAGTAAATGTATTTCGTCGCTCAGAGTTTTTAATGGATGTTGCAAAAGAATTCGCAGAGATTGATGCAGATGTTTTTTGGGCACAATTAGGAGTACAAGATGAGGATACATACAAATTTTTAAAAGAAAAAGACTATACTGTAATAATGGATCGTTGTATTAAAGTAGAACATGCGATGACAAAATAGTATAGATTTAAAGGTAGAAAGATTGATTCAGCCCTCATTATAGATAAGTAGGGCCGATGAACGAGGTGTTCATCATGAGATTTTTTAAAGGCTGTTTTTGGGGGTTGTTATTTGTAATCCCATTTTGGATCTTGATCATTTGGATCATAATAAAGGTTTGGAATGTGTAATCTTGGAATACATATCCATTTCTCGTTGACAAACGATTATTTTTCTGAAATAGTAGCCTAGAGGAATCCTTGTGAGAAAACAAGGATTTTTCTATTGAAAATGGTATATAAAAGAGATAAGATAACTTGCCAAAACTATAGTCGAGGCGTTATTCTATAATAGAAACATATGTTCTGATTTTGGATTAGGAAAGGGGCAAGGAGTTTGGCGAAGCATCAGTTCCAATATAATGAAGATGCGATTCAAGTGTTAGAAGGACTTGAAGCCGTTCGAAAACGCCCGGGTATGTATATCGGGAGCACGGACAGCCGTGGATTGCATCATTTAGTATATGAAATAGTAGATAACTCCGTTGACGAAGCGTTAGCGGGATTTGGCGACGAAATTTCAGTCGTAATACATAAAGATAATAGTATTAGCGTTATAGATAAAGGGCGAGGAATGCCTACGGGAATGCATAAACTTGGGAAACCTACACCTGAAGTTATTTTAACTGTACTTCATGCCGGTGGTAAGTTTGGTCAAGGTGGTTACAAAACGAGTGGTGGTTTGCACGGTGTTGGGGCATCGGTTGTAAACGCCTTATCAGAATGGTTAGTCGTAACGATTAAGCGTGACGGAAATATTTACGAACAACGCTTTGAAAATGGCGGTGTTCCTGTAACGACGCTTGAGAAAATCGGGAAGACGAAAGAGTCTGGTACTACGATGCATTTCAAACCAGATACAACGATTTTCAGCACAACAAATTATAATTATGAAACATTATGTGAGAGATTACGTGAATCTGCATTCTTATTAAAAGGAATGAAAATCTCGATAAAAGATGAACGAAATGATTTAGAGGATGTATTTCATTATGAAACGGGAATTGAAGCTTTCGTTTCATATTTAAACGAAGAAAAAGATTCCATTCATCCAGTTGTATATTTCACTGGTGAACAAAATGGAATTGAAGCAGAACTAGCATTTCAATTTAACGATGGCTACTCAGAAAACATTTTATCGTTTGTAAATAACGTACGTACAAAAGATGGTGGAACACACGAAGCTGGATTTAAAACAGCGATGACGCGTGTGTTTAACGAGTATGCTCGTAAAGTAGCACTATTAAAAGAAAAAGATAAAAACTTAGAAGGCACAGATATTCGTGAAGGTGTAGCGGCTATCGTTTCGGTACGTGTACCAGAAGAAGTGCTTCAGTTTGAAGGGCAAACGAAAGGGAAACTAGGTACAAGTGAAGCGCGTTCTTCAATTGATGCCATTGTATCTGAGCATTTAGCATACTTTTTAGAAGAAAATCCTGATGTAGCTACACTTCTTGTGAGAAAAGCAATTAAAGCAGCACAAGCCCGTGAAGCAGCCCGTAAAGCAAGAGAAGAAGCGCGTAGTGGTAAGAAAAAGAAAAAATCAGAAGGTACGTTAAGCGGGAAATTAACACCTGCACAATCACGTAACCCGCAAAAAAATGAACTGTACCTAGTAGAGGGTGACTCTGCCGGTGGTTCTGCGAAACAAGGACGAGACCGACGTTTCCAGGCCGTATTACCGTTACGTGGTAAAGTAATTAATACAGAAAAAGCAAAGCTTGCTGATATCTTTAAAAATGAAGAGATTAATACAATCATTTATGCGATTGGCGGCGGTGTAGGAAATGAATTTGATGTTGAAGATATTAACTACGATAAAGTTGTAATTATGACCGATGCCGATACGGATGGGGCTCATATTCAAGTATTGTTATTAACGTTCTTCTACAGATATATGAAGCCACTTATCGAAGCTGGTAAAGTGTTTATCGCACTTCCTCCTTTATACAAAGTAAGTAAAGGAAAAGGTAAGAGTGAGGTAATTGAATACGCTTGGTCAGATGAGGAATTAGACGGTGTAACGAAAAAAGTTGGAAAAGGCTATATGTTACAACGTTATAAAGGACTTGGTGAAATGAATGCGGATCAATTATGGGAAACAACAATGAATCCTGAAACGCGTACATTAATTCGTGTGAAAATTGATGATGCAGCAAGAGCAGAGCGTCGCGTTACAACATTAATGGGCGATAAAGTAGAACCGCGCCGTAAATGGATTGAACGTAATGTACAGTTTGGTATGCAAGAAGAAGGAAATATTTTAGAAAATGAAATGATTATGGAGACGGAGGTGGAATAACATGCAAGCAGAGAAGTTTCATGACCTCCCGCTTGAAGACGTGTTAGGTGATCGCTTTGCACGTTATAGTAAATATATTATTCAAGATCGTGCACTTCCAGATGCACGTGATGGCTTAAAGCCAGTACAAAGACGTATTTTATATTCTATGTATGTAGAAGGTAATGTACATGATAAAGCGTTTCGTAAATCAGCTAAAACAGTAGGTAATGTTATCGGTAATTATCATCCACATGGAGATTCCTCTGTATATGAAGCAATGGTACGCTTAAGCCAAACTTGGAAAGTACGTAATGTTTTAGTTGAAATGCATGGTAATAACGGTAGTGTTGATGGGGACCCAGCGGCAGCGATGCGTTATACGGAAGCTCGTTTATCACCAATCGCATCTGAATTATTACGTGATCTTGATAAAGAAACAGTTGAATTCGTGTCAAACTTTGATGATACGAGTGAAGAACCGGTTGTATTACCAGCAGCGTTCCCGAATTTATTAGTGAACGGATCTACAGGGATTTCCGCTGGTTATGCAACAGAAATTCCTCCGCATCATCTTGGAGAAGTTATTGATGCTACAATGATGCGTATTGATAAGCCAAATAGTACTGTTGATGATTTATTAACAGTTATGAAAGGACCAGATTTCCCAACAGGCGGTATTATTCAGGGGATTGATGGTATTAAAAAGGCGTATGAAACAGGTAAAGGTAAAATTATTATTCGCGGAAAAGCAGAAGTTGAAACAGTGCGCGGTGGGAAACAACAAATTGTAATCACTGAAATTCCTTACGAAGTGAATAAGGCAAATCTTGTAAAGAAAATGGATGAATTACGTCTAGATAAAAAGTTAGATGGTATTGCTGAAGTGCGTGATGAGACAGATCGTACTGGTTTACGAATTGTTGTTGAATTAAAGAAAGAAGCAAACGCCGAAGGTATTTTAAATTATTTATATAAAAATACAGATTTGCAAATTCCATATAACTTTAATATGGTAGCGATCAATAATCGTCGTCCAACACTTATGACATTACCGAAAATTTTAGATGCTTATATTGGACATCAAAAAGAGGTTATTACGAGACGTTCGCAATATGAATTAAGAAAAGCAGAAAATCGTCAACATATTGTAGAAGGTTTAAAGAAAGCATTATCGATTTTAGACCAAGTAATTGAAACAATTCGAGCTTCAAAAGATAAACGTAACGCGAAAGATAATTTAAGTGCAAAATTTGGCTTTACAGAAGCACAGGCAGAAGCAATTGTTTCCTTGCAATTATATCGCTTAACGAATACAGACATTACGGCGTTACAAGAAGAAGCAGATGAGCTTAATAAGAAAATTATTGAGCTACAGGCAATTTTACAAAGTGAAAAAAGATTACTTCAAGTAATTAAAACAGATTTAAAGAGAGTTAAGAAAACATATAGTGATGATCGACGCGCGATTATTGAAGATCAAATCGAGGAAATTAAAATCGATGTAGAAGTTATGATCCCACAAGAAGATGTCATCGTTACTGTAACGAAAGAAGGATATGTGAAACGTACTGGATGGCGCTCACATAATGCCTCAAACGGCAAAGACTTCGGTATGAAAGAGGGTGACATCTTACTTGAACGATTCGATACGAATACGACAGAGACAGTCCTCTTATTTACGAATAAAGGAAACTATATATATCTGCCAGTATACGAAATGCCAGATATTCGTTGGAAAGATTTAGGTCAGCACGTTGCTAATATCGTTTCACTCGACCGGGATGAAACAATCATTTGGGCAACGGTTGTACCGAACTTTGAGGAAGAAAAACGATTTATCGTATTTGTAACAAGAAATGGTATGATAAAGAAAACAGAATTAAATCAATATAAAGTTCAGCGTTATTCAAGGGCATTCGTTGCTGTAAACTTGAAAAAAGATGATGAAGTTGTCGATATATTTGCGACAGATGGAACGAGTGATATCGTTCTTGCTACACACGGTGCATATGCACTTATTTTCCATGAAGATGAAGTAAGTCCAGTCGGTGTAAGAGCTGCTGGCGTGAAAGCAATTAATTTAAAAGAAGATGACTATGTCGCTTCTGGTAAACCGTTAAATGGTGACAAAGATCAACTTATTCTCGTAACACAGCGCGGTGCTGTAAAACGTCTAAAAGCATCAGAAATTGAAAAATCAACGAGGGCGAAACGAGGTCTTGTTATTTTCAAAGAATTAAAACGTAATCCGTACCGCATTGTCGGTATTGAAATTGTTCGGGACGATGAATTAGTTTACATGAAGACAGAGAAAAACATTGTAGAAGAGATTGATCCGAAAGCGTATCGAAATAAAGACCGGTATAGTAATGGTAGCCTAGTGCTAGATGTTAATGATACTGGTGAAGTAGTAGAAACGTGGACGAAGAAAAGACCAGAATAAAGGGGGCATCTTGCTATGAATAATAGCAAGATGCTTTTTTCTAGGCAATTTATTATGTAAATAATAATAATCTTGTTATAATAACTCAATGAAATCGTTCTCATAAAGTGAAACTTTAATCAATGGGGATTTTCTTTATCCACACTGATTATTAGTTGAAGCAATCGGGCTTTAACAAGCAGTTGATTTCTCACCTAATTCCTTAGCTTTCGCTGAATTTTTGGTTAGGAATCTTACTGCCTGTTAAAGCGGGATAAATGGAGGGGCAACATGAAAAAAATAGGTGTAGGGATTGTAGGATTTGGTTTTTCTAGTACGACATTTCATATCCCACTATTACAAACGATAGAAGAATATGATATTCGTGCTGTATTATCCTCAAAAGAAGAGGTAGTAAAAGAAACATTACCAAATGCTAATGTTGTTAGTACAATTGATGAATTGGTGAAGCGAGCTGATGTTGACTTAGTTGTTATTACATCACCTAATACAACTCATTTTCCATATGTAAAAGAAGCAATTTTAAACGGTAAGCATGTTGTTGTAGAAAAACCATTTGTTGTCTCAATTGAAGAAGGGGAAAAGCTTATTTCATTAGCAGAGCAGCATAATGTAATGTTAAGCGTATATCATAATCGTCGTTTTGATAATGATTTCTTAACAATTAAGAAATTGTTAGGAGAAAACAGAGTAGGGAATATATACGCATATGAATCGAATTTTGATCGTTTCCGTCCACATGTACGTGATCGATGGAGAGAAAAAAATCTACCAGGCTCCGGTATATTATACGATTTAGGATCGCATTTAATTGACCAAGCGTTATCAATATTCGGGAAACCAGATGCGATAAGTGCAGATGTAATAAAACAACGACCAGGTGCAGAGGTGGATGATTATTTCCACATAGTACTTCATTACGGAGTTAAACGTGTCATTTTACGTAGTAGCAGTTATGTGAAAAAAGCTGGACCGCATTTTATAGTGCATGGAGAGAAAGGTTCTATCGTGAAGTACGGTATGGATTCGCAGGAAGAGCAATTAAAAAATGGAATGAAGCCAGGTGATAACGGTTATGGAGTAGACGATGAAGAGAATTTTGCTACTTTAGAAACAGAAGAAAACTTAGAGCGTATTCCAACAGAAGTCGGTTGTTATGACAATTATTATAAAGGTGTGCGAGATAGTATATTAAATGGTGAGAAACTACCTGTAACAGCAAAAGAAGGTTTAGATGTTATTAAACTGATTCAATTAGCGATTGAAAGCAGTGAAAAAGGTAGAGTCATTTCTATAAAATAAAAAGACACGAAATTCGTGTCTTTTTTATTTTTGTGGAACAGAAAGACCATAGAAGAACATAGTGACTATATCTTGTATATGTTTTTCGCGATTTCCTTCAAGAAGTTGTGCCCCAAAATCATCACCTAATTTAGTAAACATTTGAATGTAAAGTAACATCATTTCTTTAGTAAGGTGTGGATTAATTTCGTTTTTGCGCTGAGCTCGGTCTAATATTTCTAAATACCAGGGCAAGATTTTTTCATTTTGATAACTATAAATAAACTTTCGGAGTTCTTCGTCCCTTTGCATCATTTGCAGTAACATATCAGGTTGAAATAACCCGCCAGTATTCATTTTTCTTACAATCATTTTTTGCATCATATCATGAAAAGGTAATTTTTCTTCTGCAAGATCTTTATAATATTGAAATTCAGATATGATAAATTCTTGTATAAGCTCCCTAAATAACGCATCTTTACTTCCGAAATGATTATAAATTGTAACTTGAGAAACGTTGGCTTCTTTTGCGATATGTTCTATTTTCACTTCATTAAATCCACGGTCTGAAAATAATACGAATGCTGCTTCTTTAATGGCACGTTTTTTCTTTTCTTTTACTCTTTCAAAGCCGTTCAATGCAATCACCTCACTTAAAATATACAAGAAAAAATAATGGAAAACAATAATTTTGAAATATGAACTAATAAATATTTCAAAAAGTTGTTGCGAATATGGAAGATGAGGAGTACAATAATTTTGAAATATCACATATTAAATATTTCAAAAAATGAGGTGGAATTATGATTTCAGTTCAAGATGTCACAAAACAGTTTTCGAATGGAAAAGGTTTGTTTCATATTACATTTGATGTAAAAAAGGGAGAGGTATTTGGTTATTTAGGCCCAAATGGTGCTGGAAAATCAACGACGATTCGTAATTTAATGGGATTTATAAAACCGACAGCTGGTAAAGCGACAATTTTTGGATTAGATTGTTGGAATGAAGCAGCGAAAATTCAAAGGGAAGTTGGTTATCTACCGGGTGAAATTTCTTTTATTGAAGGAATGAACGGATTAGAGTTTTTAAAATTAATGCAAGGAATGCGTGGATTAAAGGATACAAAAAGACGAGATGAACTAATAGAGCGTCTGCAATTTGATGTGAAAACACAGATTCGCAAAATGTCTAAAGGAATGAAGCAAAAAGTAGGGATAGTCGCTGCATTTATGCACGATCCAGAGGTGTTAATTTTAGATGAGCCAACATCTGGACTTGATCCACTTATGCAGCAAGTGTTTATAGATTTAATATTAGAGGAAAAGCAAAGAGGAAAAACAATTCTTATGTCTTCGCATATTTTCACTGAAATTGAGAGAACTTGTGACAGAGTAGCTATTATTAAAGATGGTCGACTCGTAACGGTTGAAAATATTCACGATTTACAAAGTATGAGAAGACAGGTGATAGATGTAACAGTATCATCACAAGAAGAGATTGAGTCTCTTACAAAGTGTAATTTGCAATTTGAAGCGGTAAAAGGCAGAGAGGCATCTATCATTGTACAAGGAAACTATCAAACTGTTTTACAAACACTTTCAAACTACAATGTAACGGCACTTCAAACGAGAGTGATGGATTTAGAACATTTATTTATGCATTATTACGATAAGAAAGAAGGGATAACGCATGAATAAGCAATTATTTTTAGCTAGTTTGAAAGAAACACAAAAAAGTATTTTGAGTTATGCGTCTGGTGCAGCTTTATATCTGTGGTTATTAATTTGGATATTCCCGTCAATGGTATCAGCAAAAGGGCTAAATGAATTAATAGGTGCCATGCCTGATAGTGTGAAAAAAATCGTTGGTATGGAAAGTCCGATTCAAAACGTAATGGATTTTCTAGCGGGCGAATACTATAGTCTATTGTTTATTATCATTTTAACAATTTTTTGCGTAACAGTTGCGACACATTTAATTGCTCGTCATGTAGATAAAGGAGCAATGGCATACTTGCTAGCAACGCCTGTATCTAGAGTACGAATCGCAATTACGCAAGCGGCTATTCTTATATTAGGACTACTGATTATTGTAGCGGTTACGTATGTAGCGGGTATAGTAGGTGCTGAATGGTTTTTAGAGGATAATAACTTAAATAAAGAATTATTTTTGAAGATAAATGTAGTCGGAGGACTCATATTTTTAGTCGTTAGTGCCTATTCATTTTTCTTTTCTTGTATATGTAATGACGAAAGAAAAGCACTAAGTTATTCAGCGAGTTTAACTATCTTATTTTTCGTATTAGATATGGTAGGGAAGTTAAGTGATAAGTTAGAATGGATGAAAAACCTATCATTATTCACGCTGTTTCGTCCGAAAGAAATTGCTGAAGGATCATATAATATATGGCCGGTAAGTATAAGTTTAACTGCTGTAGCGCTTTGTATTTTTATCGTAGCGATTGTAGTATTTAGGAAGAGGGATTTACCGTTATAGAGTAGAAAGTCCACTGAGATGAACTGAACCCAAAAAATTAGACAAATATATTAAGCAGCTACTAAGGATTGAACTCTGTATTGCACAGGGGACAATCCTTTTAGTTTTG